>CAYOIS010000069.1:0-10318 GCA_964404055.1 uncultured Anaerolineae bacterium
GCGCCAGGGTTGGGCCCATAAGTCTGCTCATTAGCTCCAAGCCCTGAGAAATGGAAAGCCCCGCCTCTTCACTCCCCTGATTTGACAAGGGCGAATTTGCGGGGTATAATATTTTCGGTTCTTTCGGAGGAAAAACGTGCCTTTGAAGCTTACTCCAAGGCAGAAGGATTTCTTGGGAAAATTCTTGGAGCTATATCAAGAGGGCCAAGGTTCCCTTCATTATTCCTTTGTGGCTAAAAAGCTGGGAGTAGCCAAGGTGACAGCTTATGAAATGCTTTGCGCTCTGGAGAAGCTCGGCCTTGTCCGCAGGGAATATCATCCCAGGAAAGGGCCTGGCCGTTATGCGGTAAGATTTTTCCCTTCTCCTCAAACCTTGGACTTAAAGAGCTTAGGGAGGGAGTGGGAAGAGGTGCACTCTTTCCTGGCCAAACTTGTGGAGAAAGCCAGGGATTACAGTCCGGAAGAGCTGCGGGAGGAATTTCTCCGGGAACTCCCAGAAAATCCTTCCCCTTTGCTCTTCATGGCCGGCCTAACTGCTATCGCCATTTCGGCCTTGCTCCGTGCAGTCAAAAAAGGGCAAAGGGCGGAAATTCAATCGCTCTTAAGGGCAATGCCCTCACCAGGAGCCATCACTGGCCTTGTAATAGGGGTAGCCTTAGCCGCAGGTGTATCGCCTGAGATGATACACAAATCCATCGCCGGCCTTAAAGATGAGGCCTACCAAGCCTTGGCCGATTTCGCCAAGGAATTCTTGCAAATTTTATTTCAGGAGGTGAAAGATGAAGGGGTTTAAGGAAGCTGTAGAGAAAAGCTTCCTCATCGGCCTGGGGCTCATAGCCTTAGCCCGAGAGAAGCTGGACGAAGTGGCCAAAAAAGGCGAGGATTACCGCAAAGAGCTAATCTCCAAAGGAGAAAAGCAGAGGGAAGAAATCCGCAGGGTGGTCCGAGAAGAACTCCAGAAAGCTTTCTCAGAATTGGGCTTGGCTACTAAAGCTGATATAGAGGAGCTGAGCAAGAAGCTCAAGAAGGCTGAGACTCCGAAATAAAGCCAAAAACTCCTTTGGAGGGGAGCTATGAACGATGAAATCCGGCTCTTAGTAGAGGAAGCTCTCTTTTCTTACGCTCCTCTGAGGGAAAGCCATTGCCCAATTTCCGTGGAGGTGAAGGACGGCCGAGTTGAGCTAAAGGGGGTAGTCCGCTCCTCGGTCATGAAGGAGATGGCCTCAAGGATTGCTTGGAGTGTCCCTGGAGTCAAAGAGGTAGTTAACAACCTCTTGGTAGATTGCCAGCTTGAGGAAGAAGTAGCCAAAAGAATTGCTTCCAACCCCCAGACCAAAGCTTGGGCCGGCTCAGTAAGAGTTCAAGTGATAAGGGGGCATGTCAGGCTCAAGGGGAAGGTCCCCCAGGAGGCCAAAGAAATCCTCTGCAAAGTAGCTCAGGAAACCCCTGGGGTCATGGGGGCAGAGTTTGACGATAGGGCGATGCCAGTATGAGGTTTAAGCTAAAGCCTTGCTTAGGGTTAGCTCTGAGCGGAGGTGGGGCAAGAGGGCTGGCTCACATCGGAGTGCTTAAAGCCCTTGAAGAAGAGGGCATAAAGATTGACCTCATCGCCGGTACAAGCATGGGCGGCTTCATCGCCGCAGCTTATGCTTTGGGTTACACACCCGCTCAGATGGAAGAGGAAGCCCTTAGAATGGGAAAATTTACCTCCATAGCCAGCCTTCTGGTAGATTTTTCCCTCCCCTGGAAAGGCCTCTTTGAAGGGAAAAAGTTCATGGATTACTTTGAGGAAAAGTTCGGCAATGCTACATTCAACGATACGCGCATACCCTTGGCCTTAGTGGCTGTGGACCTGGTCAGCGGGGAAGAAGTGGTCATAAGGGAAGGGAAGATTGTGGATGCGATAAGAGCTACTGCATCTGTCCCTGGCCTCTTCGCCCCTTATACCCTGGGGGATAAAGTCTTGGTGGACGGAGGAATCCTCAACCACCTCCCGGCCGATGTTGTGCGGCGCATGGGAGCGGATGTAGTTGTAGCCGTGGATGTGGGGGTAGAAGAGGAAAAGTCCCCGATAATATCCAACAGGACCCCTCCCGTCTTCTCCGTCCTCTGGAGGACGGTAGAAGTTATGGGGAAGAAGATTCGGGAAAGCAAGCTTCAAGAAGCCTCCCCCGACCTCTTGCTCTGCCCTCCGGTCAATGGCGATGTCTCCCTCCTCTGGGGTTTCCACAAGGCTCCGGAGATTATAGAAGCTGGGTATAAAGAGGCCAAGGAAAAAATCCCCACCTTGCGGAAACTCTTAAGACCTCGCCTCCTCATAAGGAGGTGAATTTGTTCCCCTTTTTCCGAACTTATGCACACCTCGGCCGATACCGGGAAATTGTCAGCATCTTGGTCAAATACGGAGTAGATGAGCTTTTTGAGCGGGTGGGAGCAGGCCGAATCCTTCCTTTCCCCAAGCGCTTTCACACCGAAGAAGCAGTAAGGCTTGGTGCCCCCCAAAGGCTCAGGATGGCCTTGGAAGAGCTTGGCCCAACCTTCATCAAGTTCGGCCAGATTCTTAGCACCCGCCCTGACCTTCTGCCGCCAGCCTACATAAAAGAGTTAGCCAAACTTCAGGATACAGTCCCTCCCTCCCCTTGGGAGAGGGTTCAGGCCCTTGTGGAGGAGGAGCTTGGGAGTTCTATAAGCAAAGTTTTCGCCTCCTTTGACCCCGAACCCATTGCTGCCGCTTCCTTAGCTCAGGTCCATAAAGCCACCCTCCCCTCCGGGGAAAAAGTCGTGGTTAAAGTCCAGCGGCCTGGGATTGAGGCCATAATCGGTAAAGACTTGGAAATCCTTAACGAGCTGGCCTACATCGCCCGCCAGACCCCCCTGAGGGAATTTTACGACCCCGTGGAAATTGTGGACGAATTCTCTTTCACCCTCAGGAACGAGCTAAATTACATCCGGGAAGGCCTGAACGCCGAGCGCTTCCGGCAGAATTTCCGCGACGAATCCTTCCTCTACATCCCCAAAATCTACTGGGATTATACCACCCCCAAAGTCTTGGTTATGGAAAGGCTTGAGGGGATAAAAATTGATGATATTGAAGCCATTGATGCCGCTGGGATTGACCGCCACACCATTGCTCTAAATGCGGCACGGATAATAATCAAAGAGGTATTGGTGGATGGATTTTTCCACGCCGACCCCCATCCGGGAAACTTTTTCGTGATGGAAGGCGGGGTTATAGGGGCGATGGACTTTGGTATGGTGGGATACTTAAGCCGCCGGGATAAGGAGGACCTTATCCGCCTTTACATTTTCGCTGTGAGGATGGATGCGGAGGGGATTGTGGAACAGCTCATAAACATGGGGGCAGCAAAGCCAGGGATAGATAAAATTGCCCTGGCTCGCGATATTTCCAGGCTCCTGGGGAAATATTTCGGCGTGCCCCTCAAGTACCTCCGAGCCACCGAGCTTATGGAAGAAGTCACGCCCTTGACCTACCGCTACAACCTGCGCCTCCCTTCCCGGTTCTGGCTTTTGGGCAAAACTTTAGGTATGATGGAGGGGGTTGGCCTTAAGCTTGACCCCGATTTTGACATCTTCGCTGTGAGCAAGCCTTACATCCAGCGGTTCATGCTCCAAATGTTTTCACCGGCAACTTTAGGGGAAAGAGCCTTGCGGGAATTTCTCTTCTGGACCGATTTCTTGGAAGCCCTTCCACGCCGCCTCCCAGCACTCATGGAGCAGGCAGAGAGAGGGGATTTGAGGCTAAGTGTTGGCATTAAAGAGGCAGGGGAGCTTGGCCGTCGCTTTCGGGAGGGCACTAACCGCCTGGCCTTAAGCATCCTCCTGGCTGCCTTCATCATCTCCTCAGCCGTTATGATTGCCGCTTGGCCGGTCATAAGCCAGGCAAGGTGGGGAATGTGGCTATTAGCCTTCGTATTCGTGCTCTCCGCTCTCCTCGGGATTTGGCTATTCCTCTCTATCCTCTTGGGGATGCGACGGTGAAACCTTGGCTAAGGAAAGGGGTTATACTCCTAAAAAGGAGGTGGTGGGTATGAAGTACGCCAGGATAACTGGGTGGGGCAAATATGCTCCGGCCAAAGTGCTCACAAACTTTGACCTGGAGAAGATGGTGGAAACATCAAACGAGTGGATTCTGGAAAGGACCGGCATCAGGGAGAGGCGAATCGCTGAGCCGGAGGAGACCGTATCCACAATGTCAGTGGAGGCAGCTAAGCAGGCTTTAAGCCGGGCGGGCATCTCCCCCCAGGACCTTGACCTCATAATCCTCGCCACCTCTTCCCCCGATTACCACCTTCCTGCGGCCGCCAGCCTCGTCCAGGATATGCTGGGGGCAAAATACGTGCCAGCCTTTGACCTAAGGGCTGGTTGCACTGGCTTCCTCTACGCTTTGGCCGTTGCCACTCAATTCATCGCCACTGGGACTTACAGGAACATTTTGGTGATAGGGGCTGAAATCATCTCCAAATTCATTGATTGGACCGACCGCAACACTTGTGTGCTCTTCGGCGATGCGGCCGGAGCCGTAGTCCTTCAGCCCAGCGATTACCCAACCGGGGTCATCTCCTTCCTCCTGGGCTCCGATGGCTCCCAGGCCGATGCCCTCATTGCCTACGGCGGCGGGAGCAAATACCCGTTCTCCCAAGAGGTGCTGGACCGCAAGCTTCATTACATAAGGATGGATGGGCCAAGGGTGTTCAAGTTCGCCGTAAGAACCATGGTGCAATCAGTTAGGGAAATAATGGCCTCTTCTGGCCTCCTTCCTGATGAGGTCAGCCTTATAATCCCGCACCAAGCCAACAATCGGATAATCCAAGCAGCGGCAAAAGAGCTTGGCATCCCCATGGAGAAGTTCTACATAAACCTTGACCGCTACGGGAACACTTCAGCAGCCTCAATCCCCGTAGCCCTGTGCGAGGCTATAGAGGAGGGTCGGATTAAGGACGGGGACAATATCATCATGGTAAGCTTTGGAGCTGGCCTAACCTGGGCTGCTTGCACTGTGAAGTGGGGTGTGGCAGAGGCTATCCCATTCTTCGTAGTAGAGCCGGCTAAAGCTTTATCCATGCTGAAGAGGGTGCAGAGGACGGCCGCAAATATCGGTGGAATGTTTCTCCTGCCCCTTTACACCATGAAATCCTGGGGCAAAAATTTCAGGCTTCGCCGCAAATAAAGGCGTGCTTGCTTACTAAGGGGCCTCCCGGTAGCTTAAATGCAGGGCTGCCGGGGGGCTTTCTTTTAACTTGCAAGCGGCCACCACTACTTGCCCCAGGCTTATACCTCCATCGTTTGGGGGCACTTGGGAATGGAGGAGGACTTGGAAACCTTCCTGCTCAAGGCGCATGGCCGTTTTTTCCGTTAGGATTCGGTTCTGGAAACAACCACCGGTAAGGGCAACCCGTTTGCTCCCCACCTTCCGAGCTACCTGGACTATGCTTTCCACCAAAGCGTTGTGGAAACGGGCCGAAATTATGCCTCGGTTCCTCCCTCTCTTCCAATCTTCCACTACCCCTTCTACGATTGGCCTCCAATCCAGAACCAAAATTCCATCTCTCTCCTCAAAAACTACCGGGTAAGAATCCGCGCAGGAAGGGTCAAAAGCGAACTCCAAGGCCATAGCGGCCTGCCCCTCAAAGCTCACTTTCTGGCATATCCCCACCAAAGCCGATACAGCGTCAAAAAGGCGGCCAACGCTGGTGGTTACGGGAGAATTGAGCCCCTTTTCCAGCATCTTAGCCAGAATTTTACGTTCGGTAATGGGGATTGAAGCAACTGGGGGCAAATCATCCATAGCGATGGCCTCTTGGCCATATAATTCCCAAAGCAGAGCGAAAGCTGTCCGGCGGGGTTCCTTTACCGCTGCCTCCCCCCCTGGAAGGCGGAAGGGGCGCAAGTGCGCTACACGCTTGAACTCCGAAGCATCGCCGAGGAGAAATTCCCCTCCCCATATCGTCCCATCAATCCCGTAGCCTGTGCCATCCCACGTAACCCCTAAAGCTTCTCCATCCACCTGGTTTTCGGCAAGGCAAGAAGCCAAGTGGGCGTGGTGGTGCTGGACCGGGATAAGGGGCACTTCTGAATGGTTGCGTGCCCAAAGGGTTGAAAGGTAATCTGGGTGGAGGTCATGGGCTATGGCAACAGGAGTTGCCTCGTAGAGGCGGAGGAAATCGGCTATTACCCTTTCAAAGGCTTGGAATGCTTCTTGCGTCTCCAAATCCCCGATATGCTGGCTTATGAAGACTTGGTTGCCAACGCTAAGGGCGATTGTGTTCTTGAGGTGTGCTCCCACCGCTAAGATAGAAGGTATAGGCTTGGAAAGGAGGACCGGCAGCGGGGCAAATCCCCTGGCCCTACGCAAGAGGCGAGGCTTCCCCCGCACTATCCAAGCTACACTGTCGTCAACATGGCGTACTATGGGCCGGTTGTGGACTAAGAAAAGCTCAGCAATATGCCCTAACCGCTTAAGGGCTTCCCTCTCATCGGTGCAGATAGGCTCATCAGTCAAATTGCCGCTCGTAGCTACTACCGGGAAGTCTATCTCCCTCAAGAGGAGGTGGTGCAATGGGGTATAGGGGAGCATTATCCCCAAGTAAGGGTTTCCGGGAGCCACTTCTTCAGCTACCGGTGCACCTTGCTTGCGAGGCAAAAGGACAATCGGGGCCTCAGGTGAAGAGAGGAAGAGTTCAGCCTCAGGGGTGAGCTCGCAGAGTAAGCGAGCCTGTTCCAAATCCCGAACCATGAGAGCGAAAGGCTTATCCCGGCGTGGCTTCCTTTCCCGAAGGCGTTGGATGGCTTCGGCATTGCGAGCATCAACCACAAGGTGGAAGCCTCCAAGGCCTTTCACTGCCACTATTTTCCCTTCCCGTAGGGCAACTGCGGCCGAACGCAGGGCCTCATCCCCAAAAGCTAAAACCTCCCCTTTGGGATTCCACAGCTCAAGGTGTGGTCCGCACACTGGGCAGGCATTGGGCTGAGCATGGAATCGTCGGTCGGAAGGATTATGGTACTCCTCTGCACAATCCGGGCACATGGTGAAAACGCGCATAGAAGTATTGGGCCGATCGTAAGGCAAGGATAGGATTATGCTGAAGCGAGGGCCGCAATTTGTGCAATTGGTGAAAGGATAGCGGTAACGCCGATCGGCCGGGTTGAAGATTTCGGCCAAGCAATCGGGGCAAGTGGCGATATCGGGTAGGACTAAAACTGTCTTCTCTCCCTCTTCCAAGCTGTGGCGGATTTCAAAGTTGGTATAGCCCACAGGCTCAAGCCAAGTAAATTTAAGGGCGTTGATAATCGCTCTTGGGGGCTTCTCGGCCGGCAGTCTCCTTAAGAATTCCTCAAGCGAAGCTCTTTCCCCCTCTACCTCAATACGAACTCCCCTGGTATCGTTTACAACCCAGCCGGAAAGGCCAAGGCCAGTGGCGAGCCTGTAGACAAAGGGACGGAATCCTACTCCTTGTACGGCACCTTTTATCTCTATGAGAAGGCGTTCTTTACCTTCAGCAGAAGCCACTTTACCCACTCCTCAAGCCCTTCCCCTGTTTTGCAGGAAATTGGGAAGAGCGGAACCTCAGGGTTTACCATGGAGATTCCTCGCCTGAAATATTCCAGGTCAAAGTCCACCAGGGGCAAGAGGTCAATCTTGTTCAGGATTATGGCATCGGCGGCGGCGAAAATATCCGGGTATTTGTAGGGCTTATCGTGCCCCTCGGGGATACTGGCAATTAGGACATTGAGGTGAGTTCCGAGGGAGAAATAAGCGGGGCAGACGAGGTTCCCAACGTTTTCCACAAAAAGCAAATTTATCTCTCCCAAAGGCAAACGGCTCAATGCCGATCGAACCATGGGGGCATCCAGGTGGCAACCCCCACCAGTGTTTATCTGAATAACAGGTATCCCTCGGGCAGCGATTGTTTGGGCATCCAAGCTGGAAGCAACATCCCCTTCAACGACCCCAACCTTCAAGCTTTTGGGGAGGCGCTCCACCGTCGCCAGGATAAAGCTTGTTTTCCCGGCTCCGGGTGAGGCCATAAGATTAACTGAAAAGACCCTGTTTGAATCAAGCAAAGCTTTGTTCTCCGAAGCCACTTGGTCATTAGCCCCAAAGATTTCTTTCATCAGCGGGACTTTCATTTAGCACTCCTCGGCGTTTTGCCTAAATTATACTACGTGGGTCATCATCTGCCAACTGCCTATTCATGCCGATTAAAAAGGGTGCCAAGGGCAAAGTTCCTTGGCGGCGGACAAAATTAGGGGCGAGCCTCTAACTCTCGTAAACTTGCCAACGCGTGGGACCCAAAACGATGGTAGCACGATTTAGGGACATACTCGGTGCTTAGGGTGCTACAAATTCGGCTTCAAAAATCGCTACTTTTCTGGTATAATTAATCCTGGGAAAACTCGTAGGAGGAAGGTGGTGCGTAAAAGCGCAGGCAGGAGCGAGCTGATTTACCTTTTGATACTGATAGCGGTAGGGGCACTTCTCTTCAGCATGTTCTCCTCCCCAAAGGCCTATACTGAAGTCCACCTCTCCACCGTGGCCCAATGGCTAAAAGACGGGCAAGTGGAAGAGTTAATCGTATCGGACAGGGAGGTCAAAGTTAAAAAAGCTGAAACTTCGCGATACTACATAGCCTACAAGGAAGCTGGGGTCAGCATATTTGAAACCCTCGCCAACCTTGGTGTCCCACAAGAGAAACTAGCCCAAGTTAAAATCGTGGTAGAAAAACGCAGCCAGCTAAGCGAATGGGTCACACTTCTGGGAGGGCTCCTCCCCCTGGTCTTTATAGCTGCTTTCTTCTACTTCCTCATGCGCCAAGCTCAAGGGGCTAACAACCAAGCTTTCTCCTTCGGCAAAAGCAGGGCCAGGCTCTTCACCACCGAAAGGCCAACCGTGACCTTTGACGATGTAGCCGGGGTGGACGAGGCTAAGGAAGAGCTAAAGGAAGTGGTGGAATTTCTCCGCGAACCTCAGAAGTTTGCGGCTTTGGGAGCAAGGATTCCAAAAGGAGTGCTTCTTGTCGGGCCACCGGGTACGGGCAAAACCCTCCTGGCTAAGGCGGTAGCTGGCGAGGCTGGGGTCCCCTTCTTCTCTATAAGCGGCTCTGAATTTGTGGAGATGTTTGTAGGCGTGGGGGCCGCAAGGGTGAGGGACCTTTTTGACCAGGCCAAGCGCCACAGCCCGTGCATTGTCTTCATTGACGAAATAGATGCCGTGGGCCGATACAGAGGAGCTGGCTTGGGTGGCTCCCACGACGAGAGGGAGCAGACCCTCAACCAAATCTTGGTGGAAATGGACGGCTTTGATACCGACACAAACGTCATCGTGATGGCTGCCACCAACAGGCCCGATATCCTTGACCCCGCCCTACTTAGGCCTGGCCGGTTTGACCGCCGCATAGTTTTGGATAGGCCTGACGTTAAGGGGCGCAAGGCCATCCTGCAAGTGCACGTGCGCAATAAGCCATTGGATAAGGATGTGGATTTGGACGTTTTAGCGCGGGAAACCCCTGGCTTTGTCGGAGCCGATATAGAGAACATGGTGAACGAGGCGGCCATCCTTGCTGCCCGCCGCAACAAGAAAGCCATCGGGATGAAAGAATTCCAGGAAGCGATTGAGAGGGTTATAGCGGGGCCGGAGCGCAAGAGCCGGATAATAAGCGAGGAAGAAAAGCGGATTATCGCCTACCACGAAGCAGGCCATGCTTTAGTCATGCACTTCCTGCCGAACTGCGACCCGGTCCACAAAATCTCCATCATAGCCAGGGGGATGGCCCTTGGCTACACCATGCCCCTTCCTGAAGAGGACCGCTACCTCCATCGCAAATCCAAGTTCTTGGACGAACTTGCGGGGCTTCTGGGAGGCCGAGCCGCTGAAGAGATAGTCTTTGGCGATATTACCACCGGCGCAGCTAACGACTTAGAGCAAGCTACCAAACTGGCAAGGGCCATGGTCACCCGCTATGGGATGAGCGAAAAGCTTGGCCCGATGACCTTTGGGGAAAAGCAAGAGCTGGTCTTCCTGGGCAAGGAGATTGGGGAACAGAGGGAGTATAGCGAGAAAGTAGCGCAGGAGATAGATGAAGAAGTAAGGCGTATAATCAAGGAAGCTTACGAGAGGGCGAAGGAAATCCTGATAAAGAACCGTGATAAGCTGGACCGCCTTGCCCAGGCGCTTATGGAGAAGGAGACCCTGGAAGGGGACGAACTCAAAGCCTACCTTGAGGGCTGAGCAAAAGCCCAGCCTAAAGCTTTCCCTTCGCCAAAAGCAATCTTTAGTAATTGCTTCATGCCCTTCCAATGG
>CAYOIS010000070.1:0-10096 GCA_964404055.1 uncultured Anaerolineae bacterium
CTCCATAAACTTGACAATTTGGAAAGTTCGGGGTATAATATAAATGGTGCAATTTGTGCACAATTGTGCAATGCTTAGCTCGCTGGGGAGCTTGCTATGAATCTTGCAGATATACTTGATCGGCGTTTAATTGTTTGTAATTTAATTGCTCGGAATTCTGAAGAAGCCATCCGAGTTTTAGCACGCAAGCTATACGAGGAAGGCTTTGTTAAGGAAAGCTTTGAGGAAGCGGTCTTGAAGCGGGAAAATGAAATGCCCACTGGTCTCCCCTTGGGTGATATAAACGCTGCCATTCCTCATGCAGATATTGAACATGTCTTGAAACCTGCCCTTGCTGTAGCTACATTAGCAGCCCCTTTACCTTTCCGCATAATGGTGGAGCCCGATAATACCGTGGATGTCAGAATCATTTTCCTTTTGGCCCTCAATGAGCCTCATGCTCAAATCAAAATGCTACAAACTATTGCTATGGCTCTTCAGGACCCTTTGCTTCTTCAAGAACTGGCTAAAGCTCAATCCGCTGATGATATATACCGTATCCTTACTCGTATCAAGATAGACGAAGGGGATGAAACTGAAGGGGCAGGTTCAAAGAATTCAGAAAAACAAAAAGGGAGGTGATGTAAAGTGGTAGGAAGGCCTAAAGTCATTTTGGTAGCCTGTGGTACAGCTATCGCTACATCTACAGTTGTCGCTAAAGCTATAGAAGAAGGCCTTGCGGCGCGGGGCATCAAAGTTATAACGCGTCAGTGCAAGGCGGCTGAGGTCCCTTCATTAGCACCAGGAGCGGATTTGGTCGTGACTACCACCCCTGTGCCGACCAATTTAGGTGTACCAGTAATTAAAACATTGGCTTTCCTTACAGGGGTCGGTAAGGAAGAGGTCCTCGACCAAATTGCCAAAATATTAACTGAAGGAGGCTAAAAATGGAGGCCATAATTAACGCAATCAATTTCATCAAAGAACTAGGCCCGACGGTGATGATGCCCATTATGATCTTCATCCTGGCGTTAATCTTGGGGGCAAAGCCGGGTAGGGCCTTCAGAGCGGCCGTGACCATTGGTATTGCTTTCGTGGGTATTAACTTGGTCATAGGCCTGATGTGGACCAACCTGGGAAATGCTGCCCAAGCGATGGTAGAGCGCACAGGGGTGAAGCTGGATGTCATTGACGTAGGCTGGCCCTCAGCAGCTGCTATCGCTTTCGGCGGCACAGTAGGCACTTGGATTATCCCTCTGGCCCTGTTGGTCAACATCATTATGCTGGCCGCTCGTCTGACTAAAACTCTCAACATTGATATTTGGAACTTCTGGCACTTCGCCTTTACCGGTTCTTTGGTCTACGTCGCCACAGGTAACCTCTGGCTGGGACTATGTGCTGCTGCCCTTAATGCAGCTATCGCCCTCTTCCTTGCTGATTGGACTGCTCCTGCTATTCAGAATTTCTACTCATTGCCAGGCATTTCTATCCCTCACGGCTTTTCGGCGGCTTATGTGCCTTTAGCTATCCCCTTGAACAAGTTGCTTGACATGATACCAGGCGTGAGGGATTGGAAAGCTGACCCTGAAACGATAAGACGGCGCTTTGGCGTCTTCGGCGAGCCAATAGTCATCGGTGTCATCTTAGGGGCAATCCTTGGCATCCTTGCCGGCTACGACCTTAAGGGCGTGCTGCAGTTGTCCATCAACCTGGGGGCTGTAATGTTACTCCTGCCAACGATGGTGAAAATTCTAATGGAAGGATTGATTCCCGTCTCAGAGGCAGCCCGAGACTTTATGGCCAAGCGCTTTGCTGGTCGTGAATTTCGCATCGGTTTGGACTCCGCCATCTTGATTGGTCATGAGTCCGCCATCGCTACAGCTTTAATCTTGGTGCCTATTACAATCGCCTTGGCTATTGGCCTATCAGCAATTGGCCTTAACCGAATTCTCCCCTTCGCCGACTTGGCCGTGATCCCATTTATGGTTTGCATGATTGCTCCCATCACTAGGGGCAACATTGTGCGGGGAGTGATAATTGGCACTGTGGTCATCGCTATCGGCCTCATGCTGGGCACCACTTTCGTGGATCTCCACACTAAGGCAGCTATTGATGCCAAGTTCACGATGCCTGCTGGGGCTACACTTATCTCTAGCATCTGCGACGGGACCAATCCTCTTACCTGGACTATTCTGCAATTCTCTAAGCTCTCTTGGCTGGGGATGCTAATACTGTTAATAATCATAGGCCTCGTCCTCTTTTTCTTCCTGAGGAATGAAAAAGCTTGGGTTGTAATCGCTGGCGCTCCTAAATCTGAAGTGGAGAAAGAATCATAGCAAAGCCGAATGTATAAATTAACCTTGCCGGGGTACCAAGTACATCAGTGCCCCGGCAAGGTTCTCTTACAAAGTGCAATTTTAAGGACATGATTGGTAAAGAAAAAGAGCGCTTGCTGGCTGAGGTAGCTACCCTTTATTATTACGATGGGCTTACTCAGGAAAAAATTGCCCAAAAATTGGGACTTTCCCGGTCTACTGTGTCCAGGATGTTAAACGAAGCTCGCCGTAGAGGCATCGTTGAAATCCATATAAATTACTTATGGGAAACCGACCAGTCCCTTCAAAACTCTTTGACAGAACGGTTTGGTCTCGGTACGGCCAGAGTGCTGAGAGTAGAAACAGAAGATTACAAAAGGATTTTGCATGGGCTTGGTGCCCTCGCCGCTCGTTATATTGAGGGTATACTTAGAGAAAATTCTGTACTTGCTATCGGCTGGGGAACCGCCGTTCATCAAGTGGTTGAGGCTTTCAGGCCGATGAGGATACCCGGTATCCAAGTAGTGCAGATGATCGGGGCGGTTGGCTCAGGTGATCCATTTATAGATGGGCCTGAATTAGCAAGGATTCTTGCCCAAAAGCTGGGGGGTAAATGGCATTACCTCCATGCTCCGCTTATTGTCGAAGAAGAAGCGTTGCAGAAAGCCCTTATAGCGGAACCTCGGCTCAAAAAGACGTTAGAGCTTGCTACTAAAGCTGATGTTGCTATTGTGGGCATCGGTTCCGTAGAACCCTCTATATCCAGTCTTATACGGGCAGGGTATATAACCTTAGAGGAATTGGCTGCAATTAGAGCTAGAGGGGCTGTAGGTGATGTGTGCGCCCGTCATTTTGACATTCATGGTCGGATTTTGGATATTGACATCAACCGGCGCATTATAGGTATAACCCCTGAACAGCTCAAAAAAATCAGGTGCGTCGTAGGCGTAGCCGGAGGAAAAGCAAAGGCCCCAGCTATACTTGGGGCGTTGCGAGGCGGATTTATTGATGTGCTGGTCACTGATTGCGAAACTGCAAAAGAGGTCCTGCGACTTGACAAAGAGACCTAAGCTTATTAGCCTACCTTTAAGTGATTGCGGAGGCGGATTATGGATTTAAAACCTGAAAGGCTTAGGGAAGCCCTTAAAACAATGTATCTTATACGCTATTTTGAGGAAAAAGCTGAAGAATTGTATATGCTTGGGATGGTACATGGTACTATGCATCTATCCGTAGGCCAGGAAGCATCAGCTGTAGGTGCTGTTTTTGCTCTTGAACCAGAGGACTACATCCTGAGCACACATCGAGGTCACGGGCACTGTATAGCCAAAGGGGCCGACGTCAAACTTATGATGGCCGAATTTCTGGGCAAGGAGACAGGCTACTGTCGTGGACGCGGTGGTTCAATGCATATAGCTGATATAAAGACCGGGAATTTGGGAGCAAATGGCATTGTAGGTAGTGGTATCCCTATAGCAGTTGGAGTAGGGTTGGCCCTTAAGCTGCAAAGGAGCAAGCGAGTGGTGCTTTCCTTTTTTGGTGATGGGGCAGTTAACACTGGCTCTTTTCATGAAAGCCTTAACATGGCTGGTATATGGCGCTTGCCTGTGGTGTTCCTTTGTGAAAATAATCAATATGCTATGTCCACCCCTATAACCAAAGTGCTTCCTGTTGAAAATATTGCCGATAGAGCCTGTGCCTACGGGTTTCCTGGCGTGGTAGTTGATGGCAATGATTTCTTCGCTGTATATGAAGTTACCAAGGCTGCTGTAGAACGAGCTCGCCGTGGTGAGGGGCCTACTTTAGTTGAATGTAAAACTTATCGTTGGAAAGGGCATTCTAAGAGTGACCCTCAACGCTACCGCACAAAAGATGAGGTAGAAGCTTGGAAAAAGAGAGACCCTATAGCCCGTCTCCGCACACATCTTATAACCAACGGGATATTAAGAGAAGAGGAAGCCGCTGAGATAGAAGAGGAGGCAAGAAAAGCGATTGAAGAAGCAGTGAAATTTGCTATGGAAAGCCCAGAGCCTTCCCCCGAAGATATAGAAAAGGAGGTATACGCTTAAATGCGGGAACTCAGATACGTAGAGGCAATTCGTGAGGCTTTACGACAAGAAATGCGTCGCGATGAGAGGGTTTTCCTCATCGGAGAAGACATCGGCGTCTATGGGGGAGCATTCGGTGTAACCGATGGCCTTTTGGAAGAATTCGGGCCAGAACGGGTTATAGATACTCCCATCTCCGAACAAGCTATAGTTGGAGTAGCTATAGGAGCAGCATTGGTAGGGATGCGGCCCGTGGCCGAGATAATGTTTATGGACTTCGTAACTTTGGCTATGGAGCAGATTGTCAACCAGGCGGCCAAGATTCACTTTATGTTCGGCGGAGCTGCCTCAGTGCCAATAGTTATCAGGATGCCCGCTGGAGCAGGGACCGGAGCAGCAGCCCAGCATTCCCAAAGCTTGGAAGCTTGGTTTGCGCACGTGCCTGGGCTTAAAGTGGTGATGCCAAGCACACCTTATGATGCTAAAGGCCTTTTGATTTCGGCTATCAGGGATGATAACCCCGTCATCTTCATTGAACATAAGCTCCTTTACCGTACCAAAGGGCCTGTCCCTGAAGAAGAATATACAATACCATTGGGAACTGCTGAAATCAAGCGGGAAGGACGTGACGTCACGATTATAGCTACTTCTCTAATGGTAGTTCGGGCTTTGGCAGCAGCAGAGAAGTTGGCCCAAGAAGGCATTGAAGTAGAGGTTGTTGATCCCAGGACGCTTAAACCTCTTGATGTGGAAACCATCCTAAGATCAGTGATGAAGACTGGGCGGGTGCTTATCGTGCATGAAGCTCCGTTAACTTGCGGCTTTGGGGCTGAAATCTCGGCAAGGATAAGTGAAAGTGAAGCTTTTTATTATCTTAACGCCCCAATACGGCGATTAACAGGCCTTGATGTGCCTATACCCTATAACCGTAATTTGGAACGGAGTGTAATACCTCAAGAAGAAGACATCATTCGGGTCGTGCGAGAGCTTGTGGGAAAAAATTGAGGAGGAAGAAGCACAATGGCCGTGGAAGTAATAATGCCTAAGCTTGATATGACGATGGAAGAAGCCACCATCATCCGATGGCTTAAGCAGGAAGGAGAATGGGTGGAAAAAGGCGAACCTATCTTGGAAATTATGACTGAGAAAATAGTAATGGAAGTAGAAGCTCCAGCCTCAGGAATTTTAGCAGGCATAAGGGTCGGACCAGACGACGTAGTACCAGTCGGCCAAGTAATAGCTTATATCTTGGCTCCAGGGGAAAAGTTAGAGGACGTAGTAAAAGTTCCCCCAAAGGCTCCTCCGTTAAAAGTTCCAGCCCAACAGGAAGTCAAGCCCATTGAGAAGGTTGCCCCTCCTCCCGAAAAAGTGCGTGCTACCCCAGCTGCCCGTCGCTTGGCTCGTGAACACAGCATAGACTTGACAAAAGTAATCCCTTCCGGTCCTCATGGTGAAATTGTAGAAGAGGATGTAATAGCATACATGAAGAGTATTTCCGAAGCAGTTTCTACTCCCTCCAAAGGCCCCCGTATTGCCGAAAAGATTCCTCTCCAAGGATGGCGAAAGATTACTGCCCAGCGGATGCAACAAAGCAATGAAATCCCTCATATAGACTTGACTGTGGAAGTTGATATGTCAGAGGCCGCTCGCAAGCGAGGGACATGCTCATTTACTGCCATTATTGTGCAAGCTGTAGCTAAGACATTGAAGAAGTACCCCATTGTTAATTCCTCCTTTCAGGAGGACAAAATAATCATTTACAAGGACATCAACATAGGTGTAGCAGTGGACACTGAACAAGGTCTTATAGTGCCCGTTGTGAAAAATGCCGATGAGAAAAGCCTTTCGGAGATAGATAAAGAAATCAAAGAGCTGGCTCAGAAAGCCCGCGAAGGAAAACTGTCTTTGGAAGAGGTCTCAGGAGGCACCTTTACTGTCTCAAACCTGGGGATGTTTGGGATTGATAACTTCCAGGCTCTTATTAACCCGCCTCAAGGGGCTATTTTGGCTGTAGGGAAAATACAAGATAGGCCAGTGGCAATAGGGGGGCGTATTGAAATTCGCCCAATAATGAAAATGACCATTTCAGCTGATCACCGTGTCCTGGATGGAGCTACAGTAGCACGCTTCCTAACCGACGTTAAAGCTGCCTTAGAGCAGCCAGCGCCGAAGTTAGAAGAAATCAAAGAGGCTCATAGGGTAGCCATTATAGGCGGTGGATTCGGCGGGTATTCAGCAGCTTTACGAGCTGCCGAACTGGGAGCTTATGTCACTTTGATAGAGAAAAATAAACTTGGAGGTACTTGCCTTAATGTAGGTTGCATACCTACTAAGATCCTCTTGGAAACAGCTAAACACGCGCTAAGTTTAAGCGAATTAGAGGCTCATGGTCTAAAAGTAAATGGATGGTCTTTGGATTTCAAGGTTGTCCAAGAGCGCAAGGAGCGCATAGTTGGGAAACTCATTAATTCCTTGGAACAGCGTCTCAAACGAGCAGGGGTACAAGTCATAAAAGGCTTTGCTCGCTTTGTCTCAGCTAACCGGCTCGTAGTGGAAAAAGAAGGCGGAGAGGCAACAGAGGTCGAAGCGGACAGGGTTATTGTGGCTACAGGGTCAGAGGCCAGTCTTATAGCTGGTTTACCTGAGGCGCTAACAAGCACTGAAGCTCTTGAGCTTATGGAAATACCCAATAGCCTTCTCATCGTTGGAGGCGGCGTTATAGGGGTAGAGTTCGCATGTATTTTCTCGGCCTTTGGCAGCAAAGTGACAATAGCAGAAGCTCTTCCCAGGCTCCTTCCCAATGAAGACAAAGACATCAGTGAAGCTCTATTTAAAGCGCTCCAACGCAGAGGTATTGAAATTCTAACCGAGGCCACTGTCGAAGGTATGGATGGGGAGGAGGTAATTGTTTCCACACCCAAGGGTCAGAAAAGGTTACATCCCGAAAAAATTCTAGTTGCTGTAGGCCGCAAGCCCTATACTCAGGGCTTAGGTTTAAACAAAATAGGAATTCATACCTCTAAAGGGGCCATTGTAGTGAACGAATTTATGGAAACGAATGTGCCAGGAGTTTATGCTATAGGTGACGTCACAGGCAAGTATTTTCTGGCTCATGTGGCTGCTGCTGAGGGAGAAGTAGCGGCAGAAAATGCTTTGGGCAAGAAACGCTTCATGAATTACACTTCAGTGCCTCGTTGCATCTTCTCTATCCCCGAGATAGCCGCCGTAGGCTTGACTGAGGAAGAAGCTCAGTCTCAGGGTTATAAAGTAAGTGTAGGGATGTACCCTTGGACCGGGGTGGAGAAAGCTCTCATTGAAGGACACACTGAGGGCCTGGTAAAGGTGGTTGCGGCCGAGGGGAAGCTCTTAGGGCTGCACATAATGGGCTCTGAGGCTTCCAATCTAATTATGGAGGGGGTACTAGCTGTAGCCCTTAGTACGCCTTTAGAGCATTTGGCTTCGCTAATGCACCCACATCCCACATTGGCAGAAGCCGTTCAGAGAGCAGTATACAAAGCCTTGCGTGAAAGTTCTTGAGCTGCGGGAGGTAATAGTGCAAGAAATAACCCTCGTTTTACGCAATAAAGTTGGTTTACATGCCCGCCCCGCTTCTCTATTTGTGCGGACAGCTAATAAATTCAAGTGCAAGATTACGGTAAGCAAGGACGATAAAGAAGTAGATGCCAAAAGCATTCTCTCTGTATTGAGCTTAGGAGCCGAACAGGGAGATGCTGTGACCATAAAAACACAAGGGGAAGATGAGGTTGAGGCCTTAGAGGCGCTCAAAGCTTTGATTGAAAGCAACTTTGGCGAAGAGGGATGAGATGCACTTCTATATAAGGCGACAGCAATGAAAAAGTTTAAGGGACTTCCTGCTTCAAGAGGCGTTGCAATAGGCAAGGCGTTTGTCTACCGGGGTGAAGAGCTTAAAGTTATTTCAAGCTTTATAGAGGATGTAGAAAGGGAACTCACCCGCTTAGAGCAAGCTCTAAAGGTTTCCAGGGAACAATTGGAGAAAATACGGGCAAAAGCCCAAGCAGAGGCAGGTGAAGAGGCAGCTGAAATTTTCGATGCCCATATACTTATATTAGAAGACCCTGTTTTCCTCGAAGGAGTGAAGGCTAAGATAGCAGAGCAAAAAATAAACGCTGAAGCGGCTGTAACTGAAGTGGCTCATGAATACGCCTCTCTTCTCGCTTCTTTAGAAAGCGATTATATGAAAGCCAGGGCTGCTGATGTAGAAGATGTGGGAAGACGGATAATACAGAACTTGATAGGGGTCGAAGAAATCTCACTGGAGAACTTGCTGGAACCTGTAATTGTAATTGCTCATGACCTTGCTCCATCCGATACAGCCAAAATGCCTAAAGATAAAGTGCTGGCTTTTTGTACAGCAAGGGGCACTTTGACCTCCCACACGGCCATCTTGGCTCGCGCTTTAGGCATACCCGCGGTAGTAGGTTTGGGCGATGAAGTTGTTGAATCCATCAAAACGGGCGATTTACTTATCGTAGATGGAGAAGAGGGGGTTGTGCTTTTGGCCCCCGCTCCTCAAGATTTGGAAAAATACCAGGAGCGACAAAAGCATCTTGAACTCGTACGCTCTGAAGAAAAGCTTTTTGCCTGGAGAGAGGCGAGAACTCAGGATGGGCACCGCATTGAGGTGGCCGCTAACATCGGGGATGTAGAATCGGCCAAGTTGGCCGTTGAATACGGCGCTGAAGGGGTGGGACTCCTGCGGACGGAGTTTCTTTATTTGGAACGCTCTACACCCCCAACTGAAGAGGAGCAATTCTCTGCATACTGTGCTATTGCCAAGGCGCTGGGAGGTCGTCCCCTCATCATCAGAACCCTTGACATTGGAGGTGATAAACCTGTGCCTTACTTAAAAATGGCGCAGGAAAGTAATCCTTTCTTGGGTTGTCGAGGAATCCGCCTTTCTTTGAAGGAAACGTGGCTTTTAAAGACACAGCTACGGGCAATATTGCGGGCTGCTTACCAACACAATATTAAAGTAATGTTTCCGATGGTTGCTGATGTTTCAGAAGTACGTCAGGTTAAAGAATTAATGTCGGAAATTAGGAATGAATTGAAGAAGTGCGGAATTCCTTACGCTGAGGAACTTGAAGTGGGCATTATGGTAGAGACCCCAGCCGCAGCCCTTGCCGCTGACATCCTTGCTGATGAGGTTGATTTCTTCAGCATAGGTTCTAATGACCTTATCCAGTACACTATGGCTTGCGACCGTACTAATGAGGCGCTCTCATACCTCTATCAGCCTTTACATCCTGTCATCCTAAGGTTGATAAAATGGATAATTGAAGCTGCCCACTCTAAAGGAAAATGGGTTGGCATCTGTGGGGAGATGGGGGGAGAGCCCAGATGTATTCCTATTCTGGTGGGGCTTGGCATAGATGAACTCAGTATGCAACCAGCCGCAATTCCTACCGCTAAACGAATAATTGGAGCCACGACTTTGCCTGAAGCCCAGGTTCTTGCTGAGAAAGCCCTATCCTTTTCCACTCCTGAGGAGGTGAGCAATTTAGTTAGCTCTTGGCTGCAAGAAAGGCTAAAAATTTAGGTCCAGTCTTTCATCGCAATGGCAAGGGAGAGCTTATCCAAGCCTTTTACCCCAATGGGAAGGTTTCCCAGCGTAAGGATTATTTCACTCCTCACCTCAGCCGGCCACAGGCTTTGGTCTTGGCCCGTTCCTGTGGCCTGACAGCGGTAACAAGCTTCCTTGCACCACTGCTC
>CAYOIS010000071.1:0-6956 GCA_964404055.1 uncultured Anaerolineae bacterium
TTGCCTTCTGAAGACATCCTCTATTTTGCCGATTCCGCCCACCTCCCTTACGGCGAACGGTCCTTAGAAGAGGTCAGAGCTTTCTCCGAAGGCATAACCGAATTTTTGATAGGGGAGGGGGCCAAGGTCGTTGTAGTGGCTTGCAACACAGCCTCCGCCGCTGCCCTATACAGCCTCCGAGAGCGCTTCCCTATCCCCATCGTTGGGATGGAGCCGGCCGTTAAGCCAGCCGTAAGCTTCACGAGAACCGGAAGGATTGGGGTTATAGCTACTAAGGCCACTTTCCAAGGCCTCCTTTTCCAACGGCTTGTGGAGAGGTTCGGCCAAGGGGTTGAGATTTACACTAAGGCTTGCCCAGGCCTGGTGGAGATGGTGGAAGAGGGGCTTCTCAATGGCAAGGAGGCAGAGGAGAGGGTCAAAGTGCACCTTGAGCCCCTGCTTGAGAAGGGGATAGATGTCCTGGTCCTGGGCTGCACCCATTACCCATTCCTCCGAGAGACTATGGAGAAAGTGGTTGGCCCAGGTGTGAAGATAATTGACCCTTCCGAGGCTGTAGCCCGCCAGGTGAAGAGAGTTCTGGAAAGCAATGGCCTTTTGAGGGAGGAAGGGGCGAAGGGCCGCTATTCCTTTTTCACTTCAGGAGAGCCTGATAGGTTCCGGAGGACTCTGCGCTTGCTCACAGGCTTGGAAGGGCCTGTGTTCGGGGTAAAGTGGGAAGGGGGAAAGGTGAGCAGGGTGTAAAGGAGCCAGTTAAAAATGTGAGGGGGCTTTTTACCAACCTTTGCAGAGGGGTCATAGGGGTGCACAGGTGTTCCTGGTCCTTTGGGACTTTTGTTTTTCCCGCCCCCGTTTGCTTAGGGTTCGCCACAGTAGAGGGTTATCTGTAATCGCCCTTGAGTTTGCGCTGCAGTTCGTTGAGGAGGATAAGGGCTTGGACTGGGGTCATGTTGGCGATGTCCACTCGGAATATTTCCCGCACTACTTCCCATATGGCTTGGTCATTGGTGGGGATTAGGAGGCTATCAGGTTTTGGTGTGACTTCTCGCAGGGTCAAGGGCTGAGGGGCATAGCTTTTCTCGGCTTTTTCCAAAATCTCCATAGCTCTTTCGGTCACTTCCTCGGGCAGGCCGGCCAGCTTTGCCACTTGGACCCCGTAGCTTTTCTCAGCTCCTCCCCTGACCACTCGCCTCAGGAAGATGATTTTCCCGCCCTCTTCGGCTACGGCAAGGCTGTAGTTCTTGGCTCCTTCCAGGTGCTCCTCAAGTTCGGTAAGCTCGTGGTAGTGGGTGGCAAAGAGGGTACGAGCCCCTATCCGGTTGTGGATGTATTCGGCGACGGCCCAAGCTATGCTCATTCCGTCGTAAGTGCTGGTGCCACGGCCCACTTCGTCCAAGATTATGAGGCTTCTTGGGGTGGCATTTTGGAGGATGTGGGCCGTTTCTTCCATCTCCACTAAGAACGTGGAGCGCCCCCTGGCAATTTCATCGGTAGCACCGATGCGGGTGAAGATTTTGTCCACAAGGCCGATGCGAGCTTCCCTGGCCGGGACAAAGCTTCCCATCTGGGCCATGAGTGTGATTAGGGCCACCTGGCGCACGTAGACGCTCTTCCCGCTCATGTTGGGGCCAGTTATTACAAGGAGCCTGTCTCCATCCCCTTCCAGGAAGGAATCGTTCGGGACGAAAGGTTCCCCTTCAGGCATCATCCTTTCCACTACAGGATGGCGGCCCTCCTTTATGTTTATGACAGTGCTTTCATCCACGATTGGCTTAGTGTATCCGTAACGAGCAGCAGCTTCAGCCAGGGAGCAGAGGACATCCAGTTGGGCCAATATCCGGCCTGCCTGCTGGAGGCGATCTATCCTTGAGGCTACTTCCCTCCTCAGCCGGACAAAAAGTTCGTATTCTAACTCCTTGGCTTTGTCCTGAGCAGCTAAGATTTCGTTCTCTTTGGCCTTGAGTTCGGAGGTGACGAAGCGTTCAGCTCCAGAGATGGTGGCTTTGCGTTCGTAATGGGGAGGTACGAGGTGGAGGTAGCTTTTTGTAACCTCAATGAAGAAGCCGAAGACTTCGTTGTAACGTATCCGCAGGTTCTTGATTCCGGTCCTTTCCCTTTCCTTAGCCTCGTACTCTGCCAGCCAGGCCTTGCCTGAAGCCACTTCCCGGCGCAATGAATCAAGCTCTTTGTTGTATCCGGGACGGATGAGCCCACCTTCTTTGACCAAAATCGGGGGGTTGTCCACTAAAGCATTGCGGATTAAATTGGCCACATCCTGAAGGGGGTCAAGAGCTTGGTTCAATTCCTTCAGGAGGGGGGCTTGCGCCCTCCCAAGCGCCTCCTTTATCGGAGGTATCCTTTCCAGAGAGCGCCTCAGGCCAACTAAATCCCTGGCATTGGCACTTCCAAATCCAATCCGACCTACAAGCCTTTCCACATCGTATAGGCCATCAAGAAGGTTTCGCAAATCGGAGCGAAGGAAGTGGTCTTGGACCAGGTTTTCCACGGCTTCAAGCCTTGCCTTTATGGCTTCGGGGTCAAGCAGGGGTCTTGTTATCCATCGCTTGAGGAGCCTTGCACCCATTGCTGTGCAGGTATGGTCCAGAACCCAGAAGAGGGAACCGCGGGTTTCTCCTTCCCGCAGGGTCTTCAAAAGTTCCAGGTTGCGGCAGGTGATAGCATCCAAGTTCATGTAGGCCGAAAGGTTGTAGACCTTGATGGCCCTAATGTGCTCCAGGTCCGAAAGCTGGTTTTCTTTGAGATAGCGCAGGAGAGCCCCAGCCGCTCTCAGGGCTAAGGGCAAGGCTTCCAACTCCTTGGGGATTGAGGAGAAGTGAGAAAAGAGGGTTTCACTTGCCGAAAGTTGGGAGAAAGCCTCGTCCTCTTGAGGGGAAAGGCGAGCTTTTCGGATTCCTGTAAGGCGCAAGGTGAAGGATTCATCCAAGGCGAGGGAGGTTGGTAGGACATATTCGCTTGGGCGGAGGCGTTCCAGCTCCTCAAGGAGCGAATCCAGGGCATTGGCCCCCTCCACTTGCGTAGCTGAAAAGTCCCCAGTAGATAGCTCAATCACTGCCAGGCCGTAGCCTTCATCACCACGGGCAATTGCCACCAGGAAGTTTTCCTCTTTATCGGGGAGAAGCCCTTCTTCAACTACAGTTCCTGGAGTTATGACCCGGATTATTTCTCTCTTTACCAGGCGCTTCCCCTTGCCTGGCTGTTCCATCTGCTCGGCTATAGCTATTTTGTAGCCCTTCTCAATAAGCTTGCCGATGTAGGTGGTGAGCTGGTGATAGGGAATGCCACACATAGGGAGCTTGACTGTTTTGGAGAAGCGGCGGGAAGTGAGGACGAGCTCAAGCTCTCGGGAGGCGATTTTGGCATCTTCGTCAAACATTTCGTAGAAGTCGCCCAGGCGGAAGAGGAGGATGGCATCGGGGTAGAGAGCTTTGAGCTGGCGGTATTGCCTGAGCATTGGGGTAAAGTCTTCTTTCATGACCCCACTCTGCGCAGTATCTCCTCGGCCACTATCAAGCCCGAAGCGGAGGCTTGGACCAAGCCCCTCGTTACTCCGGCCCCATCTCCAGCGGCAAAAAGGTTCTTGACCTCGGTCTCAAGGGATGAGGTGAGTTTGAGGCGGGAGGAGTAGAACTTCACTTCCACTCCGTAGAGGAGGGTATGGGGGGAGTAAACCCCGGGGACAAGTTCATCCATAGCTTTGAGCATTTCCAGGATGTCCACAAGGTAGCGGTAGGGCAAAACAAGGCCCAAATCGCCTGGAGTAGCATCTTTCAAAGTTGGGGTGACTATGCTCCGGCAGAGCCTTTCCGGGGTTGAACGCCGACCCTGTTCAAGGTCACCAAGCCGCTGGACTATTACCCCTCCACCAAGGAGGTTGGCCAAGCGGGCTATGGATTTGCCGTAAGCTATAGGGTCTTTGAATGGTTCAGTGAAGCGCTTGCTCACAAGTATTGCGAAGTTGGTATTAAGGGTCTTGCGGTTGGCGTAACTGTGGCCATTCACCGTTATGACGTCTCCCACGTGCTCCAGGACCACTTCCCCGTAGGGGTTCATGCAGAAAGTTCGGACTTTATCGTCAAAGGCTCTGGAGGTGTAGAAGAGCTTGCTTTCGTAGAGGACGCTGGTTAGTGGTTCCATGACTACGGCTGGTACCTCTACCCTTACTCCGATATCTACAGGGTTGCGGTCAAGGGAGAGGTTTAGTTCCTTAGCTACTTCGGTCAGCCAGGAAGCCCCTTCCCTCCCTGGGGCTATAACCACAAAGTTGGCTTCAATCGTTTCACCCCTTTCGGTCTCCACCCCCTTCACAACGGAGTCTTTTGTAAGGATGCGAGCTGCGGGGGTTTTCATCCTAATCTCAACCCCTCGGGACAGGAGTTCTTTCTGGAGGTTGCGCAGGACCTTCCGGCAGTTTTCGGTGCCTATGTGGCGGACGGGCATAGCCAAGAGTCTAAGGCCAGCTTTGGCTGCCTTTTTCTGGAGGCGCTCAACCTCGTCCATGTCCGTGCCGAATACGGGGCTATCGGCTCCGAAATCAGTGTAAATCCTGTCAACCTCCCCGATTATGGCCTGGAGTTTTTCCCTGTCCAAGTACTCCCCGAGGTTTCCCCCGACTTCAGGGGACAGGGTTAGTTTCCCATCGCTGAAGGCGCCTGCCCCGCCCCAGCCCGAGAGAACATGACAAGGGTTGCACTGGATGCATTTACCCCCTGGACGTTGGGCGGGGCAGTGCCTCTTTTCCAGCTCGTGGCCTTTATCCAGAAGGAGGATGCGCAGCGATGGGTTTTCCTGGCTGAGTTTTAGAGCTGTGAATATTCCGGTAGGCCCTGCGCCTATTATCGCCACATCAAATCGTTCGCTCATTTCATTCCCTCTTCAATCATCCTGCGGACATCGGCTTCTGTTATCATTGGGATGCCGAGCTCACGAGCGCGGTTGTATTTGGTAGCTCCGGGGGCTTCGCCCACTATGAGGTAATTGGTCTTACGCGTTACAGCATCGGCCACTTTGCCACCGTAGCGTTCAATAAGGGCTGCAAACTCCTCCCGAGGGACTGAGAGGGTGCCGGTTATCACGAAGGTAAGGCCAGCCAGAGGCTTTGGCCCTTCCTCAACCTTTACCTCTTCTTCCTCTGCCAATCGGACGCCGGCCCGGCGGAGTTTCTCTATGATTTCGCGGTGGCGAGGCCTGGAGAAGAAGTCAACTACGCTCTGAGCTATCCTCGGCCCAATCCCTTCAATCTGCATTAGCTCTTCCGCAGTTGCAGCCATGAGTTTGTCAATGGAGCGGTAATGCTTGGCCAAAGTCTGGGCTACTATCTCCCCCACGTACCTTATCCCTAAGGCTGTAAGGACTCGCCAGAATGGCCTTTGCTTGGATGCTTCTATGGCATTTAGGAGGTTGGATACTTTCTTTTCGGCGAAGCCTTCCAGCCTCAGAAGCTGTTGAGGCTTGAGGTAGTAAAGGTCGGCAACGTCTTTGACCAGGCCTTCTTTCACAAGAAGCTCTGCCACCTTTTCCCCAAGCCCTTCAATGTCCATAGCCCCCTTTGATGCCCAGTATTCAACTCGGCGGACGAGCTGAGCCGGGCAAGCGGCGTTCACGCAGTAGTAATCAACCTCGTTTTCAGGCTTGACAACCGGTTCTCCGCATACTGGGCAGTTCTTGGGCATGTAGAATATGCGCTCCTGGCCGGTGCGGAGTTCCTTTACTGGCCCTACCACCTGCGGAATTACCTCCCCCGCTCGCCTGACGATTACCGTATCGCCTATGCGGATGTCCTTGCGGTGGATGTCTTCCTCGTTGTGGAGGGCAGCTTGCTTAACTATTACCCCGCCCACATGGACCGGTTCCAGGATGGCCACTGGGTTCAGGGAGCCAGTGCGCCCTACATTTATCACGATGTCCAGGAGCTTAGTTGTGGCCTCACGGCCTGGGAACTTGTAAGCAATAGCTCCTCTGGGTGCATTCCCAACTACTCCAAGAGCTTCTTGAACCGCTAAATCGTTTATCTTGACCACAACCCCATCCACTTCGTAGTCCAAGGCATCCCGTTTCTTCATCAGCTCCTTGGAAAGGGCCAGAACCTCTTCAAAGCTTTTGGCCAATCGGTTTTCGGGGTTGACGGGGAAACCGAGGGATTTGAGGTATTCCAAGGCTTCCCACTGCGTTCTTATGGGCTTACCACCCTCAAGCTCCACTATGGCGTAGGTAAAGATGCTCAGGGGCCTCTGGGCTGTTATGGATGGGTCAAGCTGACGGATTGAGCCAGCAGCGGCGTTGCGGGGGTTGGCGAAAGTCCTCTGCCCAAGCTCAGCCTGGCGACGGTTGAACTCCTCAAAGGCACTTATCGGCATGTAAGCTTCTCCGCGGACAACTATGCGCTTTGGCGGCTCGCCATTGGGAACGACTGGGATGCGCAAAGGGACAGCTTTTATTGTCTTCAGGTTAGCCGTCACGTCTTCACCTACGAAGCCATCGCCTCTGGTAGCCCCTTTCACGTAGACCCCGTTTTCATAGGTTAGGACCACTGTAAGGCCGTCTATCTTAGGCTCTACGGTGAACTCCAAATCTTCGGGCTTGACCCCTTCGGGGAGGAGTTTAGAGATTCGCCTGAACCATGCCCACATCTCCTCATCGTTGAAGGCATCCTGCAAGCTGAGCATAGGCTTGGGGTGCCTGACTTCGGCGAATCCTTCTGCCGGCTGGCCCCCCACCCTCTGGGTTGGGGAATCGGGGGTGATGAATTCGGGGTAAAGCTCTTCAAGCCTCCTTAGCTCCCTCATGAGAGCATCGTATTCGGCATCGCTTATCTCCGGGGCATCAAGGACGTAGTATAGGTAGTTGTGGTAGTGGATTAACTTGCGCAGCTCCTCAATCCTCTTCTTCGCCTCTTCTCTTCCAAGCTCCGCCATTTTCTCACCTCCCGTTCAAAAGCTCAA
>CAYOIS010000071.1:7056-8715 GCA_964404055.1 uncultured Anaerolineae bacterium
GGTATAAGGCCAAAGTCCAAAGCCACGTTTATTTCATCCAGGATTACGATATCGTAATCACCCGAAAGCACAGCTCGGCGAGCTTCTTCCAAGGCCTCTCGGGCCATTCGGACGTCTTCCGGGGAGGGGTTGTTTCGGTCCACAAAGTGTGGGCCTCCGAACTGGCGCAGGGTTACACCGGGGAGAAATTCCACAGCTTTGAGCTCGCCGTAGTTAGGCCAGCCTTTCATGAATTGGATTATGTAGACTTTGAAACCGTGGCCGGCTGCTCTTAAGGCAAGACCTAAAGCTGCGGTCGTTTTACCCTTCCCATCACCAGTGTAAACTTGAATCAGGCCCTTTTTGAGGCTCACTTGATTTTGACCTCCATGTTGAGCGGGACAAGTTCAAACCAGGTGTTGCCGGGTTTGAATGGGAAGATATTCCCTCCGTAATCCAAAATTGTGAGGGGGTCGGGGCGGGAAGGCCGGCTCCATATAGCATCGTATACTCTTCCATCACGGCAGACCTGGGCCTTACCCTGGCCCCAGAGCTGTATTTGGATTGATTTGGAGCCAAGCTCGTCCTCAATTATCAGGGTCTCCACGTGGTGAACGTAGATTATGACCACGTTTTTAACTGCAATTTGTTCCCCGGTTAAAGAATCCCGATGGGGTTCTCCGACGAGGAAGCGCAAGTAAGCACCCTTCTGCGGGTCATATCGGTAAAGGACATCGGAATATCGGCGGTGGTAGGGGATGTAGATTTCGTTGGCTGGGAGGCCATCGGGTGGGGGGTCATGGGCAAAGACCATGTGCTTGATTTCAACCTTTTGGTTTATCCCCTTCTTGTTAGCCACCTCCCAGAGGGTAGCGGTATCGGTAAAGAGGGTGTGCTCAAATGCTTTCCCTGGCTCCTTGATCCGATAGAACCCTGGGTCCCCGCGCCACTCGGAAAGCGTGTACTGAGCGAAGTCGGAGCTATCCAACATCCTGGTGACTTCACCCGAGGCGCCGGAGTAAGCGAATATAGCGTGGTAGAATAGGGGTATTTCCAGGTCGATGAGCCTGGCGCTCCTTACCGAGCCTATGCGTTTAACGTCCTTGCAGAGGAAGATAGCCGTAAAGCGGGTTATGCCCCCCTCGGCCAAGTGTTCAAAGACGATATCGGCAAAGGACAAGCCCGATTGGGGCCTTACTTCTGGGGAGTTGGAGATTTTCACGGCCAGCGGCCTGCGGTTTATTTTTTCCGGGCT
The DNA here is from genome assembly GCA_964404055.1 of uncultured Anaerolineae bacterium. Taxonomy (GTDB): domain Bacteria; phylum Chloroflexota; class Anaerolineae; order SpSt-600; family SpSt-600; genus SpSt-600. The sequence goes on from CAYOIS010000071.1 coordinate 8,291, forward strand.
ATCCACAGGCTCGCCGGTTAGGGGGCAAAGGTTAACGATAGGGGTTGGGGTAAAAGTGGGGGTTGGGTTTGATAAAACTACGGGGGTTGAGGGGTTTACAGGCTTTGGTGTTGGGGTGGGAGTGGGTTTAGGGGTTTTGGTAGGGGTTGGGGTTGGTGCTGCTCCCCAAGGGGCGCACGAAGTCAAAAGCAAAGCCAAAATGAGAAAGCTTGCCAACTTCTTCATTATTTTCCCCCCTTGCCCTTTCCCTGCGGTTTTTGAAAAGCACTTGGAGCCTTCTTTAAGCCCCAGCCCGACGCTGGGGGAACGATGAAAGCTAAGCTTATTATAAAATCGCAGGGCACTTCTGGCAAGAAAACAAGGCAAGGCCTCTAATTTTGTGATATAATTACTCATAAGGAGGCCGGGATGGGAGTGATAGAGTT
>CAYOIS010000071.1:8815-10063 GCA_964404055.1 uncultured Anaerolineae bacterium
TCCCTTTATATTGCTCAGTGGTCAGAAAGCCCGAGCTTACGGCTACGATTCCAGCGAAATGCTTATTGTCACCAAAAGTGGCGCTATCTCCCTCACTTTTAAGGGGAAATTAGCTTTTCACCTTCTGGACAAAGCTTTCCGCGAGGACCGTAAAAGGGGTAAGCCTGCTGCTTTCTACGATGGCACCCGCCCCAATTGGGCTAACATTGCCCGCGGCGATGATGCCCCACGCACTTTGTATAAAGACCTTTACGACTTCACCGTTAACCCTGAGCTTCCCCCTCAGCGCGTTGGCATTATCTTGGGATTAGCAGGGGAAGGCAAGACGACTTTGCTCATGCGCACGGCTTGGAATTTGGCCGAAGAAGGTTACAATGTGCTCTGGCGCCACAGCGGAACGGAACTCCCTAATTGTCTAATTCCTTTAAGCAATACCAAGCCCCTCATCTTATTCTTTGATAATGCCGACCGAGAAGAAGACCTCCCTGCCCTGGCTGAAAGTTTAGCGGAAATCGGGATTCCGTTTGTCATCCTCGGCAATGCCCGCTTCCACGAATGGCAAGCCACTGATTTGGAAAGCAAGCTAAGCCGCGTAACTCATTTCAAAGCCTTTAATTTGGGACCCCTGGACGAAGAAGAAGCCAAAGGCATCGTGGATAAACTGGAGAAAGCGGGCAAATTGGGGGCATTGGAAAAACTTCCGCCTAAGAAACGCGTCAGCCATTTCCTCTCTTTCAAGAAGGCCGCTGGGCAATTGCTCCCCGCCTTGCTTTCGGCGCGTGAAGGTGCGGAGTTTGAAAAAATCATTCACGACGTCTTGGACAGGGTGTACTCCAAAAAAGACGGTGTAGATGGTGCTTTCCTCCTCAAGGGATACGCCCTTATTGCTGCCCTCCACCGCTTTGACTTTTGGATGGGGGAAGATTTGCTGGCCTTGACCTTGGAGATGAAGGAAGAAGATATAAGTCCACGCTTGCTGAGGTATCTGGAAGGGGAGCTTGTAGAAGTAACTAAAGTTGAGCGCCGCCTCTACACCCGTCACCCCTTAATTGCTGAAAAAGCCTTCAAATTAGCCACTGAAAGGCGAATGGTTCCAGGAGCAGAGTACCTTTACTCCAACCTCTTTTCTGCCTTGGCTAAGCTCCTTGATAAGCAACCCGATAATCCTCAACGCAAGCTCCTAACCCTACTCCCGTTGGCAGCTAAACTAAGGGGTGATTATGAAACAGCCCGCATGCTTTTTAAATC
>CAYOIS010000072.1:0-9973 GCA_964404055.1 uncultured Anaerolineae bacterium
GCAAACTTCGGCGTGGCGCTTTGGTCGGCTTGCACGTTATTGACGAGCCGGTGCTTTTAGGCTAAAATTACAATAGAAGTACTTTGAAGGAGGTCGCATTTTGAACGAGTGCGAATTTTTGGAGCAGGAAGAGCTGGTTTGCCCCGTCGTAGCTATAAGGGACCAGGTCCTCTTCCCTAATACCATTACGCCTGTTTACCTGGGTAGGGATAAGTCCTTAAGGGCAGTGGAAGCGGCCATTCAGGCCGGCTCCTCAATTATTGCTGTTGCTCAAAAGGACCCCAATGTTGAAGACCCTGCCCCGGAAGACCTTTACGAAATAGGAGTTGAGGTCAACCCCGGCCGCCCTATAAGGCTACCCGATGGAGCTGCCAGCATAACTTTCCAAGCTCAAAGAAGGGTCAAAATTGTAGAATTCATCCAAACTTACCCTTACCTCAAGGCCAAAGCTATCCCCATTCCCGAAGAAAAAGTGGAGAAGACCATCCAGGCCGAAGCCTTGATGAGGGCTGTATTAGCCCTGTTTGAGAAAATCGTCCAGCTGGATGATGAGATACCCGAAGAGGCTTACGTCGCTGCCATGAATATAGAGGACCCCGGCTGGCTTGCTGATATCATCGCTTCTTCCATAAACTTTGATAACCAAAGGCGCCAAGAGCTTTTGGAGACAATTAATCCTTTGGAACGCCTACAGAAGCTCAGCATTTTCCTGGCGCGGGAACTGGATATCCTTGAACTGGAAAGCAAGATACAGGCCAGGGTCCAAGAGGAAATGGACAAAGCCCAGCGGGAGTACTTCCTCCGGGAGCAGATAAGGGTAATCCAGAGCGAACTCGGAGAGCTTGACTCCCAATCCAGACTTATCGCCGAGCTGGAAGAGAAGATTGAAAAGTCGGATATGCCTCCAGAGGTTAAGGAAAAGGCACGCAAGGAGCTAGAAAGGCTGGCATCAATGCCTCCTGCTTCCCCTGAGATAGGCATAATCCAGACTTATTTAGATTGGCTTTTAGAGTTACCGTGGACTAAAGCTACCGAGGATGAAATTGACTTGGAAAAAGCGGCCCGAATCCTTGATTCCAGGCATTACGGTTTGGAGAAAGCTAAGGAGCGCATCCTTGAATACATCGCGGTGAAGAAGTTGGCTTCCAACAAGATGAGAAGCCCAATCTTGTGCTTCCTTGGCCCCCCTGGGACGGGCAAAACTTCCATGGGCCGCTCCATAGCCGAGGCTTTGGGAAGGAAGTTCGTCCGGATGTCCCTTGGAGGGATAAGGGACGAAGCAGAGATACGTGGCCACCGCCGCACTTACATCGGCGCTATGCCCGGAAGAATAATCCAGACTATGCGCCAGGCAGGGACTATAAACCCTGTCTTCATGCTGGATGAAGTGGACAAAATCGGCTTGGATTTCAGGGGCGATCCGGCCGCTGCTCTTTTGGAAGTCCTAGACCCGGAGCAAAACTACGCTTTCTACGACCACTATCTTGAGGTCCCTTACGACCTTTCCAAAGTCCTCTTCATCACTACGGCAAACATATTGAGTACAATCCCTCCGGCCTTGCAAGACCGGATGGAGGTAATCGAGTTTCCTGGCTACGTGGAAGAGGAGAAGGTCCATATAGCCCGCTATTTCCTCATACCCCGCCAGCTGGAAGAGCATGGCCTTGATAAGAACAGCATCAAATTTTCAGAGATGGCTTTGCGCCGCATCATCCGTGAATACACCTATGAGGCTGGTGTTCGGAACCTTGAAAGGTGCATTGCTTCCATCTGCCGGAAGTTGGCTCGCAAGGTAGCCGAGGGCAAGAAAATCCCTACACACATAACAGCTAATTCCCTCCCCAAGTATCTTGGCCCGCCTCAGTATACCTACGGTATGGCCGAGGAGAAGGACGAGGTAGGAGTAGCGACAGGCATCGCTTGGACGGAAGCGGGCGGGGATATAATGCCGGTGGAAGTGACCCTGATGGAAGGGAAGGGGAATTTAATCCTCACAGGTCAGCTTGGGGAGATAATGCAGGAATCGGCCCAAGCGGCCCTTTCCTATGCCCGCTCCAAAGCCAAAGAGCTGGGAATCCCCAATTGGAACTTTGACCGGCTGGACATCCACATCCACGTGCCTGAAGGGGCAATTCCAAAGGATGGCCCATCGGCCGGGGTTACTATTGCTACTGCTCTTATCTCCGCACTCTCCAACAGGCCAGTGCACAAAGATGTGGCTATGACTGGAGAAATAACTTTGAGGGGGAGGATTCTGCCCATAGGTGGGGTTAAGGAGAAGATATTGGCTGCCCACCGGGCTGGCGTTAAAATCGTCGTCTTGCCCAAGAAGAACAAAAAGGATTTGGTTGAAATACCGGCCAAAATCCGCAAGCAGCTCAAATTCGTCTTTGTAGAAAGGATGGAAGAGGTGCTACCAGTGGCCTTGGCCCCTGAGCCAATCGCTCCCCCCTTACCGAATGGACAAACTGGGAAGCGCCGCTCCCCCAAGAAGAGCCGGACTTAAAAAGGGGAAAGGCCGGTGGAAATTTTAAAAGCTTTCAAGATTCGTGACTTTAGAACCCTCTGGATCAGTCAGTTCATTTCCCAGATAGGGGATTACTTAGCCCTCATAGCTGCCCTCGTGGTAATCCAGAAACTATCGGGCTCCGCCCTATGGTTGGGTTTTACCGCCATGGCTTTGACCCTCCCCCAGCTCCTCTTCGGCCTCGTGGGCGGGGTAACGGCCGACCGCTTTGACCGTAAGAAAGTGATGGTGATTTCGGACTTGCTAAGGGGAGCGGCTATCTTGGTTTTAATTTGGGCTAAAAGCCCGCGCGAGCTTTACCTTTTTCCCCTTGTAGGTTGCTTTATGTCCGTGGCCGGTGTTTTCTTCGGCCCAGCACGCAATGCTGTAATCCCCAGCATCGTTTCCAGGGAAATGCTCCTTACGGCCAATGGTTTGCTTCAAGCCAGCCAGATGTTGGCAATTATAGCCGGCTCCTCCTTGGCAAGCCTGGTGATTGCTACCTTAGGCCCCGCATCCGCTTTCATCCTGGATAGCCTGACCTTCTTGATTTCAGCTGGGCTAATTTTTACCCTAAACATCCCATCTCTGAACAATTCCAGCCCAAAAGAAGGCATCTTTTGGCCTCAGCTCAAGGAAGGCCTAAGTTATGTTAAAAAACGAAAGCCTATCTTAGCGATTCTATTGGTTGCCTCAGTGGCAACCCTAAGCTTGGGGAGCATCGCTGTCTTAGGGGTAGCATACGTGGAAAAATACTTGGGGGTAAATGCGGAAAGCTTCGGCTTCCTCAACTCCATACAAGGGATTGGGATGGTAGCAGGGGGGCTTTCCCTCGGCTTTTTCTCACGCCTTGCTTCACCCCATTACTTGGCAAGCATAGCCATGATGGCTTTAGGGTTGGCTATCCTCTTCTTTGCTTTCTCCTCCCGTTTTGAGGCAGCCCTCGTTTTGGCCGCTATCATTGGGGTATGCGTAGTTGTAGTCAGGGCCACTTTGGCTGCCATCCTCCAAGCTACCGTTCCAGATGAGAAGAGAGGCAGAGTGGAAAGCACTGTGAACACCTCAATAAGCTTCTCAACGGCTTTGGCGATGGGCCTTTCAGGAATTCTTGGAGCCGCACTGGGCATAAGGACGGTCTTCACCTTAGCGGCAGTTGGAGTGATATTGGGAGGGATACTGGCCTTATTGGCCCTTAAGGGGCCTGTGAACTAACCAAACCCCGAGGTAAGCGAGACTACCTGCTGTTAATGCCCAGCGGAAACCGAAAGAAAGCGCAAGCATCGCGGCCAGGATTGACCCCACTACCGATAGAGACCCATTCACACCCCAAGCCCAAGGTATGAGATTAGGCCAGCGTTCGCTTACTTCCCTTATCCCCCTGGGGAAAGGTATACCCATTAAAAGGCCAAGAGGCGAGAGGATAACTCCGGCCAAGATGACCCTCAAAGCCAGAGGTAAACCTATGAGACCGGGGAAAATTTTACCAATCACCCAGGGATAAACAAAGGCCAGGACCGAAATGGCCAGAAGCGAGGGGCCCCAAGGTGCTCCCCCTGAAAGCAGACTCCCAACCCCGGAAGAGACCAATAGGGAAGCCACTACGATGGAAAACGCATAGATAGGCCGGTCCAAAAAGAGGATGAGCTTCTGAATTAGAGGCACTTCTACCATGATGTAGCCAACGCCAAGCAGGCCGAAATAGACTAAAACCCCTGCCCACGCTCTGGGTGGGATTTTTCCGGGTAAGGGCACAAACTTCAGCGGAAAGATTATGAAGGCCAGAGCGGCAAAAGCCGCTACCCCAAGGAGGATTAGTAGGACTAAGTAACCACTTCCGCCGAAGGGCAGCCAAACCTTCCCCATCATCTTCAGGATGTGAGGCGTCTGAACCCACCGGAAAAAGTGGAAAAAGAAAGGCCGGTCGTCGGTCGGAGGAGAGATATCAAACGGGTAAGCCTTTATGAATGCATCCTCATCCCGCAGCAAGGCCGAGAAAGCCTGGTAATGGTATGGCTCAGGAAGGACATTGTAGACATTGGCCTCTTCTTCCCTCATCCCTTGGTAGTACACAAGGTCAAACTTGCCCCGGCAGAATGCTCTAACCCTTTCAATTTCCTCCGCGGTGAAGGGCTTCTTCCCCACCAATATTAAGACCGTTGACCAGCTCCTGAGAGCTATCAAGTGGGGAGCGGGATTATCCACCCCTGCTTTCTTCAAGGCCTTTACAGCCAGAGCTCCAACCTTAAGGCTCTCGCTGGGAGGGACTTGAAACCAGCGGTGGACCACTAAGATCCCATCGTCAGTAAGGTGGTTGAGGTAATCCTCAAATGCTTCCAGAGTGTAAAGGTAATTTTCCGAAAGGCTGTAAGCTCCGGAGGTTATGACCCTTCGGCTATCGGCTAAGCTAAGGATTATGAGGTCAAATTTCTCATCGGTGCTTTTGAGGAAACTCCGCCCTTCCACGTTCGCCACTTTCACCGCCGGATTGCGGTAAATTCCGCCCGAAAATTCCCCCAGGAAATCTTGCACCGCCCATATAACCAGGGGGTTACCTTCCACAGCTGTGATTTGGGATGCCCCTAACCTGAGGGCGGTCAAGACCTCAAACCCACCTCTTGACTCTAAAATTAGCACCTTAGCTTGGGGTCGCAGTAAATGGGGGAGAGCTGAGGGGGTGTAGTCCAGAAATTCCAAATTCGCAACCGGGGTAACCGGGGTTGGGTCGCCCCCATCAATGAAGATTGCCCTCTGCGGCGGCAATTTACCTTGGAAAGAGAGGCTCAAGCCTGGGGCCGAATGGATGGTAGGTGCATCTACTACGTCAATCCTGGAGAATGCGTTCCAGCGTCGCAAAAGGAGCTCAGCACCCTTCTGGTGGAGTGTTTGAGATAGCTCTTTGTAGGGGGAAAGTTTTATCTCCAGGAAAGGGGGTGGATTAAAAGCCAGGAGGATCAGCAAAAGGCCGAGGAGGGAAGCAGGGATTTTCCTCAATCCTTTAAGGCTTCCAATCCAGGCCAGCATCCCTATGAGGGCGCACAGGGTTACTGAACCCTCTCCACCCACAGCCGGCAACGTAGCCAGAGGCAGGATGCAACCTAAAGCCGAACCGCCCAGACTGGCAGCGTAAAGGGTAGCCGAACGGGCAGGAAAAGCCGCTAAACTTCCACCCACCGAAAGCCCGCTCCAAAAGAAAGGCAAAGATATGGCCAGAAAGTAAGCCAAGAGGTAAAAGTATTGGATTGGCTCCCAAGCGATGCGGTAAGAGTCAAAGGGTATGTAATTGGCCGCAAAGTAGGAAAATAGGACGCTTGCGGAGAAAGCGGGGCCAAACCATGGGATAAGCTTTGCCAAACGTTCCTTCCAAGAAGGAGGAATAATGTAAAGGAAAGAGCCGCTGGCACCTATGCCCAAAAGGGCAAGGCTTATGGCCATGAAGGCAAAATGATACCATTGGGCCAGGGAGAAAATTCGGGTTAAAGTTACTTGGAAAGCCAGTGAGCCAGCGGAGATGAAGAAAATGGTCGCGTAAACCTTACCCACGAATTTACCTCATGATTTCCAGAACCATCTCAGCGTAAACTTCAGCGGCGGCGAAGAGGTCATCAATTCGGATTCGTTCATCGGGAGAGTGAGCCAATTGCTCATCCCCTGGGCCAAACCCAATGGTGGGAATCCCAGCCTCGCCCATAGTGTAGACCCCATCGGTTGAGAACTTCCAGCATCCAAGGGGAGGTCTGAAGCCCAAGACCCTCTCTGCAGCTCTGAGGACAGCTTGCACCAGGGGATGATTCTGAGGTATTAACCAAGCTGGGAAGTATTCCCTTACTTTCCAAGTGTAGCCTGTGTAACTGCGAGCCTCATATTCGTTCACCGTAATTTCAGCATTGGCTCCTTCCCTTATGACTATGCTTCGGATTTCAGCCAAAGCTTTGGCTTCTGTCTCGCCAAGAGTTAGCCTCCGGTCAACATAGAAAGAGCAGATTGGCGGGACAGCATTGCGGCTTGGGGATTCGCTCCTTATCCAGGTAACCGCTGCTGAGCCCTTCCCAAGGTAGGCATCGTTCAGGAATTGAGAAGACATAAGCTCTATGCCGAAGATTATCCTGGAAGCAGCGTATATGGCGTTTTGGCCCAGCTCAGGGGCAGAGGCATGGCAGGACTTCCCCTTTGTAATAACGATTATCCCCATCCGTCCTCTATGCCCCTGGATTATCCGGAGGGAAGAAGGCTCCCCGATTATAGCGAAATCGGGCATTATCCCCTCTTCCTGAAGGGAAGCTTTGAGGGCAGTACCCTCGCTTGGCTCTTCCTGCACTACTCCTACAAAGTAAACAGTGCCCGGAATCTTGGCGCCGGCTTTGATGAGGGCAGCGAGACCATAGACCATGGAAGCCAGTCCTCCCTTCATATCGGAAGCACCAAGCCCGTAGAGAAACCCGCCATCTACTTCTCCCCCGTAAGGGTCACGAGTCCACGAAGAGTAATCCCCAACTTCCACCGTATCCATATGCCCATCCATCAAGAGAATGGGCCTATTCCCCGAACCTATTTTCCCTATAACGTTTCCCACCTTATCAACTTTCACTTCGGGGAAGCCCAAGCGCTCCATCTCCTCAGCAAGCCTCTGGGCTAATGCCCCCTCTTGACCGGAAGGGCTTGGTATCTGCACCAGTTCCTTGAGGAAATTAACCAAAGCTTTTTGGTCTGAAAGCGAAAGCCAAGCCATTTCCCCCTCCTTCAGTAAGCTCCCTCGCCTATTAGGACCTTGGGTATGGTCCGGACGAGGATTTTTATGTCCAGAAGAGGTGACCAATTTTCAATATAGTATAGGTCCAGAAGGACCATCTCGTCAAAGGAAAGGAGGCTTCTCCCGCTAACCTGCCATAGCCCAGTCATCCCTGGGGAAACGACGAGCCGCTTCTTGTGCCACTCTTTGTATTGGGCTACCTCTGAAGGGAGGGGAGGCCTTGGCCCAACCAGGCTCATTTCCCCCCTAAGGACGTTGTAAAGCTGGGGAAGCTCGTCCAGGCTCAGCCTTCTTATTATCCTCCCCACCCTGGTACAGCGTGGGTCATTTTTAATCTTGAAGATTGGGCCATCAACTTCGCTTAGCTCCTTAAGCTGCTCTTGCTCTTCCTCAGCCCCTCCCCTCATTGAGCGGAATTTGTACATCACGAACTCTTTCCCCCCTTTACCTACCCTAACCTGCTTGAAAAGGACAGGGCCTGGGGAATCCAGCTTTATGGCCAGGGCGATGATAAGCATGAGGGGGGAGAAGATGATTAGGGCTATCGAGGCTATAACTAAGTCCATAGCTCTCTTGACCAGCTTTTCCCATCGCCTGAAGGCTACAGGCCTTATGCCTATGAGTGGTAGGCCACTCAAGTCATCAACTTCAATCTGGCTCAAGCTCATCTGGAAAAGGTCGGGCACGATTTTGGCTTTGACGTTGTAGCGCTCGCATTGCTCCACTATGTTCAGGATTTTCCGGTGGTACATCCAGGGCAAAGTTATTATTACCTCATCCACCGCCTCGTCTCGCACGATTTGCGGTATTCTTTCAAGCCCTCCCAGCCCCTTAAAGCGTCCTATGTAACCTTGCCCTTTTTCAGGGTTATCGTCCACAAACCCTACCACGTGGTATCCCAAGTGGGGTTGGGCCAGTAAATTCCGAAGCACCTTCCGCCCTATATCCCCAGCCCCTACTATAAGGACCCGAGTTACCCCAATGCCCCTCTTACGAAGCACCCCCAAAACTATGTTCCGAAGGACACGGGCCAGGCTAAGCAGAAGGACAATGAAGGCGAAGGCGTAAATCAGGAGGAGGCGGGAGTAAAAGAGTGGGCGGTAGAAGAAGAAAATGGCCACCAGTAACAATATCCCTGTCGCTGTTCCAGTGAAGATGGTTGTGAACTCATCGGAGAAGGACTTCCTTGGCTCGGAATCGTAAAGCTTCTGGACCGAGTAAGTGAACATGAGGAGGAAGGTCAGTATTAAGGAAAAGGGGAAATAGAAGCGGTAAGGGACGTAGTGGGCTTCCGCTACTGGCTTTATCCATTCAAGTTCATAGCGCACCCAATAGGCGAGGGCGAAGGCCACATTTATTAAGAATAAATCAGCCAGGGCGGTGAAGAAAGCGACCTTCTGCCGAAACTTTTTCATAAGCGTGGCCTCCTTTCGGCCAAAGCTTCCCTATAGATATTGACGGTCTCTTTAGCCATAAGTTCCCACGAAAACTTTTGAGCCCGCCGAAGCCCTTTAATTTTAAGCCCTTCCCTCTCTTCAGGATTGGAGAGCAACCTTAAAAGGGCTTCGGCCATAGCATCGGGGTTAAAGGGGTCAACCAATATCCCCCCATCCCCTATTACTTCTGGCAAGCTCGCTGCCTTTGAGGCTACAACCGGTGTGCCACAGGCCATCGCTTCCAGAGGAGGTAACCCGAAGCCTTCGTAAATGGAGGGATAGACAAAGACCTCAGCTGCATTATACCAGTAAACTTTCTCCTCCGGCGGGACAAAGCCAGGTAGTAGCACATCTTCTTTCAGGTTAAGCTTTTCTATAGAAGCCAATATTGGCCCGTAGCCCCACCCAAGGCCACCAGCCAGGACAAGCTTTACCCCTTCCCCTTTGATTTTGGAGAAGGCTTCCAGCAAGCGGACCAAGTTCTTGCGCGGTTCAATAGTTCCAAGGAAGAGTATGAATCGCTCAGGGAGGCCCTTTCGCCTCCGGAATTCTTCCACCTCTGCTTCGGGAAGAGGTCTCAAACTTTCATCGTACCCGCAATAGGTGACCCTCACTTTCCATTCATCCACACCCAGGAGCTTCACCAGGTCCATTTTAGTATTCTCAGATATTGCTATAACCCGGCAAGCCCTTTTAACTGAAATGCGGGTAAAGATGGACAAATAGAGCCTGTTCCAGAGCCTGAAGCTCCCTGGGTAGTGGAGAAAGCTCAGGTCGTAAACTGTGACCAGGAAGGGGCAAGGAGAAAGCAGTGGTCCAACGAAGGCAAGGCTGTGGAGGAGCTCAACTTTTTCTTGCCAAAGGGCCCAAGGTTGGAAAACCTGCTCCCATAAAATCCTAACCGGTGGGGAAGCAGTAGGCAGGGGGGTAAAGCATAGCTTTATTCCAGGAAACTGAGCTTTTCTTTCCCCCAAGAAAGCCACATACCGTCCTTCCCCATCCACAATGGGGAGGAAACGGAGCAAGTTGTAGATATATTGATTTATACCTGCCCCCCTATAGTTTTGAGACAGTGAAAGCAGATGGGCGTTAAGGCCTATAGTGTACTGGCCCAAAACCTTTTACCTCGCAAGGTTAATTCTATTATACCACAACCCTGTGAGGCGATAGGAAATTGAAAAGCTGGAGGGTAGTGTCCCAAGATTGTGGGCATCCTAATTTTCCCGCCATGGTTTACTAAGGATTTGCCAGGGTTTTGAGTCCCACTCGGTGGCAGGGTTACAA
>CAYOIS010000073.1:0-9836 GCA_964404055.1 uncultured Anaerolineae bacterium
CAGAAATCGGTCCAAGAACTGCGCAAGATAGAGCTTGCCCCCTTCTTAGCCGTTACCCAAGCTCAAAAAGAGGAAACAGCTGATGCTCTCATGAGCTCCCACATCCGTTACCGAGGGTTCCAAGGGAACATCCGCGAGCTTACCCCTCCCCTCAGCCTTCACCCTCAAGGCCTTGGCGCCATCCTCTCCATGCCCGAGTTCGCCTCCTGGCGAGAAAAGGGCGGAATCTTCATCACCGAGTCCCTTGGAGCCCAGGCCCTAAAACGTTATTACGATCCCCAACTTTCCTCCTTCCCCTTCAAACGCATAGCTCAAGAAGCTTTCCTGGCCGGGAATGACATCCTCTTCCTCTCTGATTTCTCCCTCTCCGGTTCATGGGAAGAGCACTACGACAATATAATCCAGACCATCCTCTTCTTCCGGGAAAAGTACGTTGATGACCCAACTTTCAAGGCAAGGGTGGATGAATCCTGCCGCCGAATCTTAAGCGTTAAGCTTCGCCTCTATCCCCACTTCTCCCCTGAGGAAGTGCTTACTCCTTCCGTAAGCTTGGAAGCAGTGGGCTCCTTCGCCGAATACCTTCTACCCCTGGCTTCTCACTCTATAACCCTGGTTTATCCCGACCGGAACGAGCTTGGGAGCCGCATGCCCTCCCCACCCCTTTCCAAGGACCAAATCCTCATCTTCTCCGATAACCGGGTTATCAAAGATTGCTTGGATTGTCCGGAGGTTCAATCTCTCCCTGTGGATGCTATAGAGAGCATTATGCTAAAGCTGTACGGCCCCAAAGCCATAGGGCAAATAGAGCCCGAAAAAATCCATAGCTTCCCCTTTTCCCGACTGAAAAGTTTCCTCGCTTCGCCCGGAGAAGATAAGGAACTTGAGGCGCTTTTCTCTAAAGCAACCTGGCTCATATTCGCCATGCAAGACCTTAACCCTGAAGATTATCCTGCTTCCGATGCTTTCAAGGAGCTTTTGCGGCGCCGTCCTGAACTCCTTCGGGATAAAAAGGTCATCGCCATAAGCTTCGGAGCCCCCTATTACCTTGACACCACAGAGATAAGCAAACTCACAGCTTACTATGCAGCTTATAGCCCCTTGCCTTACTTCATTGAATACACCGTCAGAGCCCTGTTCCAAGAATTTATTCCTCACGGAGCACCACCGGTGAGCGTTCCGGGAGTGAACTACGACCTCATAGTTCAGACAGAGCCAGACCCGGACCAGGTTATTGAGTTGCAAATAGAAGGGGCACCCGGAGGGAAAGAGTCTAAGCCTTTGGACCTCAGGCCTGGTAGCTCCTTCAAAATCCGGACAGGCGTTATCCTTGACCGCAACGGCCATCCCGTACCTGATGGCACTCCTGTCGTGTTCAGGCTCTTCTACCCAGCTGAGTCCCTGGAACTCCCTCGCCAGGAAGTCACAACTGTAAACGGCGTAGCTGAAGTTTCTTTAACCCTGGAACGAACAGGCCAGCTTGAGATAACGGCTTCAAGCCTTTCAGCTACCAAGTCCACCAAAATTTTGGTTACCGTTCAGGAAAACCAGCCAGCCATTTTAGCCACTGTAGTTCCTCCTCCAACCCCAACCTTTACTCCTGTCCCAACCCCTACCTCTACACCAACCCCCTCACCTACTCCCACTCCCACACCCGCTCCGGTCTCCGGGCCTACACCTTCACATTTCACCGGTGCTGTGGCTGGTATAATCTTGGCCGGTGCGATTAGCCAAATTAGAGAGGCTCGGCTTAGAATCAGGTTGAGGAGACTCCTTCTGGTCACGATTGCCGGCCTGGCTGGATACGTAGCCTGCGCCATAGTGGCTATCCTTGTGGGTGGCGAAGGAGGTAAAGCTATCGTAAAAATCTTGCCATTTGTGAGCTCTACCTTAGCCTTAGCAATCAGCATTTTTTGCCTAAGGCGAAAGGAATAGAGATGTTTGGCATAAAATTTTTGGAGCAGATTAACTTCATCCTTTCGTCCGGGATAGTTCTAATAGCCTTTTCCCTCCTGGCTTACATGGCTTTCACCAATTTCTCCAATCCTGTGGCCAGGGCTTTCTGCGCAATCATGGCCTTCGTTATCGCCACATATTGTGGTGACCTTGTCATCCCCAACGTTAAAGAGTTGAACACTGCTTTCTCCTGGTTGCGTTTCCAGTGGCTGGGCATTTCCTTTATCCCTGCCGCTTACTTCCACTTCGCCGATGCTATCTTGAGGGCTTCGGGCTCTTTCTCCCTATGGCGGAGGTGGATTTCCTGGGTTCTTTACATCCTAAGCTTCCTATTCTTCCTAATAGCACTGAAGACCGACCTATTAGTTTACGATGGGCGTTACCACGGTGGGCTCGTTTACCTCACTCCTGGTCCACTCTTCCCCATTTTCACCGCCTTCTTCTTCATCTCCTGCCTTTCCAGCTTGTTCATCCTCTACAAGGCTAGGCAAAGGGCTTTTACTTCTACAACCCGCCGGCGCCTTTCCTACCTTTTGGGAGCTTTCATCGGGCCTGGGATGGGGGTTTTCCCCTACTTGCTCATCTCCCGAACCGCTAACCTCCTTACCCCACCATTAGTCCTTTTCCTCTCCATAGTGGGCAACGTAATGGTAGCCCTCATGCTTACGGTTATGGCTTACGTAGTCGCTTATTACGGTGCCCTCGCACCCGACCGGATAATTAAGCATCAGCTCATCCACTACCTCCTGCGTGGGCCTTTCGTTGGCATATGCGTCATAGGAATAATCTTGCTTCTATCCGGAGTTGATAGCTTCCTCGGCTTGCCTGGCGAAACCATCACCATCTTCGCTGTGGTCATGGCCATAGTCTTCCTCCAAATCTTCATAAACAAGGCCAAACCGTTCATTGACCGCCTCATCTACAGCCGCGACCGAGATGAGGTCACTTGGATTCAGGAATTGGATAAGAGGCTTCTGACCACAACCGACTTACAGCAGTTCTTGGAGAGCATTCTGGTAGCGCTGTGCGAGCTACTCAAAGTGCGTTGGGGATTTGTAACTTTCCAGGGCAAGACTGTGGAAGCTCACTGCGGACCACTTTCTGCGGTCAGCAAGGCCCTCAATTCCCTCCCGACTTCCCTGGAGAAAGCGCCAAAAGTCAATTTAGCCGAAGGCTTAAAGATTTACGACATTGGCTTCTGGGTTATACCTATACAGCTGAACGAAGAGGAAATAGGCCTTTTGGCCGTAGAGGCTCCTCCCCCCGAAGCCGAGTTCTCCACTGAGGAACTGGAAGTTTTTAAGACCTTGGTCCGAAGGATTGCCAGAGCTCTTGAGGATAAGGTCCTCCAGCAGAAGGTTTTTGAGGCCCTCCAGCACATAATCTCCGACGTAGAGAGCATAAGGAAGTGGCAGAGCTCCCTTTATTCCATGCCTCTGGAGGGAGCGGAAGCTATCCTGGAGCTGGCTGGCCCCGAATATCAGCTGTGGATTAAAGAGGCTTTAACCAATTACTGGGCTGGCTACAAGCTCGCCCAAAGCCCTCTGCTTAAGCTCAAAGTCGTGGAGAAAGCCCTTGCTGAGCACGAAGGCAACCCTGTAAAAGCGTTGAGGGCTGTCCTTAAAGAGGCCATTGAGGCTTTGAAGCCTGAGGGCAAACAGCCTTCGGGTTCTTTGGAATGGATGCTTTACAATATCCTGGAAATGCGCTTCCTCCAGGGGAAGCGCCCACGCGAGGTGGCTGAACGCTTGTCAATAAGCGAATCGGACCTTTACCGAAAACAGAAGATAGCAATTGAGCAAGTCTCAAAAATCTTGGCTGAAATGGAACGGAGGGAAGCCTATGGTGATGGAAAATATGATGGATGAGGCTGTAATTTCTGAACCCCGTCTGCAGGGGGAACTATCTTCCGCCGATTGGGAAGAAGTGGAACGCCTATTCCGAATTGGAGCTATCCTGGAGCTTCCAATTATTGGCTACAACCGCGGCGGTTTCGTCGTCCAATTCAACAGTATAAAAGGTTTTGTCCCGCTCTCCCAAGTATCCTTTGTCCCCTACGGCCTCCTTCCCAAAGATAGGCTTTCTTTCCTGGCTCGGTGCGTTGGGGAAAAGCTTAGGCTCAAGATTGTTGAAGTAGACCGCGCTCGCAACAGGCTCGTCCTATCGGAAAGGGAGGCTATCTTGCAGGACAAGGGGGAAGAATTCTGGCAGAAAATCCGGCCAGGCCAAGTCCTTAAAGGCGTTGTTACGACCCTAAGGCCGTTCGGAGCTTTTGTGGAGCTTGGCGGACTTGAAGGCTTGGTCCACATTTCGGAAATTTCCTGGAGTAGGATTGAGCATCCATCCCAGGTCCTTAGCCCCGGCCAGGAAGTGGAGGTTTTGGTCTTGGATGTAGCCCCACAAGAGAGGAAGATAGCCTTGAGCATAAAGCAGCTCCAGCCCAACCCCTGGATTGGAGTTGAGGAAAGGTACAAAGTGGGGCAAATTGTGAGGGGCAGGGTGACTAATGTTGTAGATTTTGGGGTATTTGTGGAAGTTGAGAAGGGCCTTGAGGGCTTAATCCACATCTCTGAGTTAGCCGAAGGTAACTTCATGCACCCCCGCAATGTTGTAGAGGAAGGGGATGAGGTTATGGCCATGGTCTTAGAAGTGGATGAGGAAAACCGCAAGCTCAGCTTAAGCACCAGGAGGGTGCCGCATTCTATCATCAAGAAAAAGAAATGAACTGGAGGGGAAGGCTTAAGAAACTGAAAGGGGCAGGCCCTTACGCTTTGATGGCCATAGGGGGCCTAACTTTTATAGGGATTCTGCCCTGGAAAGGTGGGATAGTAACTGAATGGCTTGGGAATTGGTGGCGGCTGCTTTTTGGACTGGGGGCTTTCCCAGCCTCCTCCCTCCTCTGCTTTCTGGGATGGTCGCTGCGGAAAAAGGAGCCACCTTGGAGTCTCTTGGCCGGTCTTGAGCTCTGCTTCTTCTCCTTATTAGGCCTTTTGCACCTACTTTGGCCCACTCCTGACCCCCTGAGTTTGGCCTATGCCGGAGGAGGGGGAGGGTACGTGGGATGGGCTATTTCCTCATCGCTTTCTACCTTCATGGGGAAGGTCGGAAGCGCTTTAGCCCTCCTGGCCTTAACTTTCTTAGGAGGAAGCCTGCTTAGCTCTCCGCCTAAAGCGCCAGCCCCCCAACCTCAAGCCCCTAAGCCTCAACCGAAATCCCCACCACCTAAACCCCAAAAGCCTCAGCCTGCCCCCATACCCACAAAGACCCCAAAGGACCTGCCACCCATGGACTTGTTCCACCAACCTAAACCGAGGAAAACCGGGGAGCAGGACCTGCAAAAGACAGCTCAACTTTTGGAAAGGACTTTAGCCGGGTTCAATATCCCAGCCAAAGTTGTGGCTATAAATCCTGGCCCCGTAGTAACCCAGTTCGGGATTGAGCCAGGCTTTGTGGAAAAAGTTGGGAAAGATGGGAAAATACAGCGAACCAAGGTCAGAGTTGCCCAAATAGCTGCTTTGGCTGATGATATAGCCCTGGCCCTCTCCGCATCACCCATACGTATTGAAGCCCCTGTCCCCGGCCGCCCTTACATCGGGATAGAAGTTCCTAACAAGAAGCCCGCTCTGGTCACCCTGCGTGAGGTAATGGAAAGCAAAGAATTTCGCGAGGCAAAGGCCTCCCTCAAGCTGGCTTTAGGGAAAGGGGTATCGGGGGCACCTGTAATAGCCGACCTGGCTTCCATGCCCCACCTCCTAATCGCTGGGGCCACTGGCTCCGGGAAAAGCATATGCATAAATTCCATCGTAACTTGCCTTGTAACCCAACACCCCCCCGAAAAACTGCGCTTAATCCTCATAGACCCCAAGCGAGTTGAGCTTGTGCACTTCAATGGCCTACCTCACCTCATAGGCCCGGTAATTGTAGAGGTAGAAGAGGCCATAAAGGCCTTAAATTGGCTATTGAGGGAAATGGAAGCCAGGTACGAAAAATTTGCTCAAAGCGGGGTCAGGAACATTGAAGAATACAACGCCAGCCATCTGGCCGAGCCAATGCCTTGGATAGTCCTTATCGTAGATGAGCTGGCGGACTTGATGCTTGCTGCCGCTGATGAAATGGAAAGGATGCTCATACGCCTGGCTCAGCTCAGCCGGGCTACCGGAATACACCTCATCCTAAGCACTCAGAGGCCGAGTGTGGATGTGATAACTGGCCTGATAAAGGCTAATTTCCCGGCTAGGATAAGTTTCTTAGTCACAAGCCAGGTGGATTCCAGGGTAATCTTAGATATGGCTGGAGCTGAGCGCCTCTTGGGCAAAGGGGATATGCTCTTCCTACCCCCAGATCAACCTTACCCGATAAGGGTGCAAGGGTGTTATGTATCCAAAGAAGAAGTGAGGAAAGTGGTTGAATTTTGGCGGGCAAGGAGGCCGTTTGAAATTCCTACGTCCGCTCCTTGGGGGAAAGAAATCCCCAAGGGTGAAGAAGAGGAGCTTATAATGGAAGCCTTGGGAATCCTTGCCTCCTACAAGCGCATATCCATCTCCCTCCTCCAGCGCAAGCTTCACCTCGGTTATCCGAAAGCTGCTCGCCTCTTGGAGACGCTGGAGGAAAGAGGATACGTTTACTACGATGAAGACCTAAAAGCCTACGTTCCTACGAAAGGAGGGAAAGCCGATGAACCCTAAGAAAGAGGAGCCTAAGAAGAAGAAAGAAGTCTTGGAAGTGGACGGAACCGTAATCCAAGCCCTCCCCAATGCCATGTTCAAAGTCAAACTTGACACCGGCCACGAAGTCCTGGCCCACGTCTCAGGTAAAATGCGCATGTATTACATCCACGTATTGGTGGGTGACAGGGTTAAAGTGGAACTCTCGCCCTACGACCTTACGAGGGGCCGAATTGTTTACCGGTATAAGTAAGAGGCTGAAGAAGCCTCTCATATGGCGTGGCCTTATCCTTTTCATAATCTTGTGGTTTGTTATAAGGCCTGCCCCCATAATAGTCACCCTCGGCCCCCCTCAAAAGGTCGTCACCATAAACCCCAAAATGGGGGTCCATACCCGCCTCACCGATGAAGTTGAGGAATGGAAGATAAAACGGACCCTTCAAATGGTCCGGGAGATGGGAGCACCATGGATTGTGGAATACTTCCCTTGGGGTTATTACGAGCCTAAAAAAGGCGTTTACAACTGGGCCCACCCTGATGTGGTGGTTAAGCACGCTTTAAACCAGGGCCTTACGGTCATAGCCAGGCTTGGCTTTGTCCCCAAATGGGCCCGCCCGAAGGATTCCATTGTGTCCTACCTGGATCCGGAGCACTACGATGACTTCGGGGATTTCGTTTACGCCTTCGTTGAGCACTACCGAGGGAAAATACGTTACATAATCATCTGGAACGAACCGAACATAGCTCTGGAGTGGGGATACAGGCCAGTGGACCCCGAGGCTTACACCGAACTTTTGAAAGTCGCTTATCGCCGGGCCAAAGAAGCCGATCCCGAAATCAAGGTCCTGGCTGGAGCATTAGCCCCCACTCTTGCCCCTCCCGGTGACCCGTGGGGGATGAACGATTTGGATTTCCTAAGAAGCATGTATCGGGCTGGGGCGAAAGATTACTTTGATATCCTCGCCGTCCACTCCTACGGCTGGACCTTCCCCCCCGATGACCCCCCTGCTCCAGACAAGGTCAATTTCCGTCGGGTAGAGCTATTGCGCCGGATAATGGAAGAGAACGGTGATGCCCACAAGCCCATAATCATAACCGAAGGGGGGTGGAACGACCATCCCCGCTGGAGCAAAGCCGTTCGGCCGGCCCAAAGAGTGGAATACACCATAAGAGCCTACGAGATTGCCCTTAAGGAATGGGAATGGTGCCAGGCACTTTGCCTCTGGGCCTTCCGCTACCCCTGGGCTACTCACACCTACCAGGATTATTTCACCTTTGTAGCCGTGGACTTTACTCCTAAGCCCATCTACTTTGAGGTGCAAAGATATGCCCGTGGTGAACTGGCTCAGGAAAAATTACCTTAAACTTCTGCCTATCCCTCTTTCTCTTCTGGTGCTTGCCATTTACCTCCTCCTTTTCCGGAAAGATAGCGCTTGGGATGAAATCCTAAAGCGCGGCTCCATAGCTGTATGCCTTGATCCAAGTTACCCGCCTTTTGAGTATACCGACGAAGCCACAGGCGAGATTCGTGGATTTGACGTGGAAATGGCTAAAGCCATTGGAGACTACTTAGGCCTCAAAGTAGAGATACTGACAGTTGGCTTTGACGGCCTATACGATGCAGTGAAGAGCCAAAGATGTGATTTAGCTATCTCCGCCTTGCCCTATGACCCCCTTCTGACACAGGATGTAGCTTTCTCCATCTCCTACTTTGAAGCCGGCCTCATGTTGGTAGTGAAAGAGGGTGTGGAGAACATCCGCTCTCCGGATGACCTGAAGGGGAAGAAAGTGGCGGTGGAATGGGGGTCCACAGGGGATGTAGAGGCGCGACGTTTGAAAGTAAAACTTGGTGAACTTGAAATAAAGCCTTACCCGACGGTAGAAGAGGCCTTGCGGGCGGTAAAAGAAGGCCAAGCCGATGCGTGCTTTGCCGATGCTTTATCCGCTTACTCCTTTTGGGGGCGGGAAGGAGGGGTGAAAGTTATCGCTCCGGCCTTAGTCAGCACCCCTTACGTGGCTGTAGTCAATCTGAAAAACAAAGCCCTCTTGAGGAAAGTAAACGAGGCCCTTTTCCACCTCCGAGATACAGGTTACCTCCACTCCTTGGCCGAAAAATACTTTGGAGTTCGTCCGGCTAATCTATGGCCCTGATTTCCACGAAGGAAATCTTGCCTGGCTCTACTACGACCTTCCGCTTATAAAAGTGCGGCCCAATTTTCACCTCCAGCACATACTCCCCTGGCTCCACATCCCCGAAAACAAAATTTTCCCCAAGCTCATCATCGGAATTTATCCCTTGCCCGAGCCGGTAAGTCCAAGTTTCCCACCTATCTTTTCCTTCAAGAATTACCAACACCTCTGGGGGGAACTTTCCCTGCGTATCCAGGATTCTTCCGGCCACTATCCCTCGCCTTGGGAGAGGCTCCATCCACAGTAAGGGGTTGCGAGTGGAGGCATAGGAATTTTCCCCAACCCGCACTTCCAAATGGAGGTGGTACCCGAGGGCAATGCCGCTTTTCCCTACGAACCCGACAATTTCCCCTCTCTTAACTTTCTGCCCTGGTTCCACCAGGACCTTGGAAAGGTGGCCGTAAAGGTAATACACCGGTTGGCCTTTATAATCCTGGTCAAGCTTCACAATGACTAAATTGCCGTAGAAATCGGTAGTGGGGCCGTAAGCAACTTGGCTATCGTCCCCAGCTACCACAACTTCTCCATCGCCTGCGGCCAGAACCCTTGTATTGGGGCCTCCGGCTATATCAATCCCGTGGTGGATGAGATACTCCCCTCCCCCTGTGGTACCGTATGGGTATAAGGAATTTACCCATCCCCCTTCCTGTAGTGAGATAGGCCTTGAGAGCCACAAATGTGCTGGGTCCAATATTTTAGCTTGAGGCAAAACGAAAGGAGTTGGCGTCAGAGTGGGCGTAGGGGAAGGAGTTGCCGTGGGGGTTAAAGTAGGGGTAGGGCTCGGGGTTGGAGTTGGGGTGGAAGTAGCGGTCGGAGTGGGAGTAAAAGTAGGGGTAGTCAAAAGCTTGGAATGGGACGGCTTTTCCCAAAGCTGAGAAGCAGCCACCATACCTGCAATTGCCAGGATTATAAGGAAAGCCAAGCCATTTCTACCTTTCACCTCAAGTGCCTCCTCTAGAGATTGCCTCAGATTATAGCACCTTATCATCTCCGAGACAAAGCCGCATCAAGCTAAAGGGGCGAAATCCC
>CAYOIS010000074.1:0-9656 GCA_964404055.1 uncultured Anaerolineae bacterium
AATGCAAGTCTATGGGTTTTACAACGGCAAGCGTGTAGATTTTGAGCTGCCTCAAGGCTGGAACCTTATGGCCATAAGCGAGCCCAAAGAAGCACAACCTCTTGAGGATTTGGCCTCCGAGGTTGTGAAAGCTGTGGAGAACCCCATTGGCTGCCCACCACTTTCGGAAATGGTTAAAGGGCTTGGGAAAGGCAAGGTGGTAATCCTCAGTGAGGACCAGACCAGGCCCACAAGAACTGGCCTTGTAATACTTCCTCTACTTGAGCACCTCAATGAGCTTGGAGTTTCCGATGACCAGGTAGAAATTATCATAGCCTTAGGGACCCATCGCAAGACCAAAGAGGAGGAGCTCCGGGATAAGCTGGGCGAAGAAATCCTCAAGCGAGTAAAGGTTTCCTTGCATGACCCCGATGACCCTAACGGTTTGGTGTTCATGGGCACCACGAGCCGAGGCACCCCATGCTGGATAAACAAGACTTACGCCGAAGCCGGTCTCAAGCTCGGAGTTGGAACCATAAATCCTCACTACTTTGCCGGCTACAGCGGCGGTCCCAAGATAATCCTTCCAGGGGTTTCCGGTAGGGAAACCATCCGGCGTAACCATGTCCTTATCCGGCACGAAGGGACAGTTCAAGGCCGTAGGGAAGGGAACATCCTCTGGGAGGATATGCTGGAAACAGCCCGTATCGCTGGGATAGACATGAAGATAGACGTGCTCCTTAACACCAACCAAGAGGTACATCGCCTCTATGCGGGGGATGTGGCTGAGGCTCAGAAGGAAGCTATAGACGGTTTCTTAAAGATTTACGGTGTTCCAGTGCCTTCCCCAGCTGATGTCACCATCACCTCAAGTTACCCCTTGGAGATAGACCTCATCCAATCGGGCAAGGCTATTCTCTTAGCCGACCTGGTCACGAAACCCGGCGGAACTATCTTGGTCCTTTCGGCTTGCAGGGATGGAGCTGGCCCTCTTATGTACGAGACCCTTAGCCAGAGGCCCAGTCCAGAGCAGGTAGTGGACTGGATTGCCGAGGGCAAGGCTTCTCCTACCGGTGGCCCAATGGCTTCCAGGTTGCGCCGGCTCCTCCAGACCAAAAATCTCTATCTGGTAACAGAGGGTTTAACACCGCAACAGCTGGCCGATATGGAAATGGGGTGGTTCCCCGGGATTAGGGAAGCCTTGGACAGCCTTAAGGATAAATACCAAAAGGCTGAAGTCCTTGTGCTTCCGGTAGGCGGCGCTTCTTTCCCTTATTTGGCGAAAGCCGCCTGAAAGTACGGCCAGCCAGGCTAAGGGGGAGCTTATAGTTGCTTTGCTGGTACACCCTATACACCAAGCCCTTTAAGGAATTCCAGGTAGCGGAAATCCTTAAAGGGAGAGGGATAGAAGTTTTTCTTCCTACCATCCGGGTCTGGAAACCTCGCTTGCGTCGTGAGAAGGAAGAACCTTTCTTCCCTCGCTACCTCTTTGCCCGCTTTGATGTTGAGGTTTTAGGGCCAGGAATAATCCTTTGGACCCCGGGACTTAAAAGGGTAGTAGGCTTTGACGGCCACTGGACCGTGGTCCCGGATGAGGTGATAGAGTACATAAAAGTGCGGGTTCAGGAGGTTAGGGAAAAAGGTTTCTCCGGCATAATGCCCGGAGAGAGGGTTAGGATAGTGGCGGGGCCATTCAAAGGGTTAGAAGCCATCTTTGAAGTGCCTCTCCCTGCATCCCAACGAGTTCGGGTTTTGCTGGAATTTCTGGGCACCCTCCGCCGTTGTGAGCTCCCCGCCACTTGGATAGAGAAGATAGAGAAGAAAGGGTAGTGAACTTAATGCCTGGAAGTGAATTTTTCAAGAAGGCCTGCCCCGGAGCGGAAAGCGCACCGGGGCGTTTTTTTGGGAAACCAAATTTAAGCCGAGTTGTTTTATGTTTTTAGAGGCTTGACCCGAACAAACTCAGGAGGTGAATCCATGCCGAAAGTAGTAATTACGGGCCTTGGAGCTATAACACCCATTGGGAATGACGTGGAAACTTTCTGGAAGAACCTCGTAGCAGGGGTATCAGGGGTAGACTTCATAAAATCTTTTGACACCACCGGCCTTGAAGTCAAATTCGGGGCTGAGGTCAAAGATTTCCGCCCCGAGGATTACATGGACCATAAAACCATAAAGCGCTCAAGCCGCAGTTCCCAGCTGGCGGTCGCTGCTGCCCTCCAGGCCTTGAAGGATGCAGGCTATGAAATAACCCCTGAAGAAGCGGAGAGGGTGGGGGTCATAATTAACACTGGCGCTGGAGGAATAGCCGAAGTGTTCAATGAAGGCATTAAATTTGTCCAAAAAGGCCCTCGCTTCGTTAACCCCCTATTCATCCCAATCATAATGCCCAATGCCCCCTCCTGTCTCATCTCCCTGGTGACGGGGGCCAAGGGGCCAATCCTGACCAGCGCTTTGGCCTGCGCCAGCGGAAATTACGCCTTTGTAGAAGCAATGCATTTTATCCAGCGCGGAGAAGCCGATGTCGTAATTGCTGGCGGGACTGAATCAGCCAATGTGCCTTTAACCCTTGCCGCTTTAGAGAGAATGGGGGCGCTGGCTAATTCTCAAGAGCCTTCAAAGGCGTGCAGGCCTTTTGACAAGAACCGCTCCGGTATGGTATATGGTGAAGGAGCAGCGGTGATGGTTTTGGAAAGTGAGGAACACGCCTTGAGAAGAGGGGCCAAGATTTACGCCGAAATTTTGGGGGGAGCGCTCACTGGGGACGCTTACCACATAACAGCGCCCGACCCCGAAGGGGACGGAGCAGCCAGGGCTATGAGCTTGGCTTTAAAATTTGCAGGCCTTAAGCCCGAGGATATAGACGTAATATTTGCCCACGGAACAGGAACGCCCCTCAACGATGTCTCCGAAACCAAGGCCATTAAGAAAGTCTTCGGAGAGCATGCTTACCGCCTGGCCATAACCGCTACCAAATCCATGGTCGGGCACCTTTTGGGGGCGGCCGGAGCTATATCCTCCTTAGCGGCTGTCCTTTCCATAAGGGATGGGATAGTCCCGCCAACCATAAACCTGGAGGAGCCAGACCCCGAATGTGACCTGGATTATGTGCCCAATGTGGCCAGGAAGATGGAAGTAAGGAGAGCAATGGTCAACGCCTTCGGCTTCGGTGGACAGAATGTAGCGGTAATTTTCGGCAAGTACCAATGAGCTTTGGGAATCTTGAGTTCCTTGCGGTTAGGAAAGACCTAAGGGCTTTCACCATTTGGATTGCCCAAGATAGTTCAGGGCAGAAGTTCTACGTTTTTCGCCTACGCTCTGTGCTTGCCGCTAATCCCGAAGTTAGAGAAAACTTAGCCGAAAGTCTTGCCCCTTTCCAGGCCCTATCCCATCCTTGCCTTGCTCGTTTGTACGGAGTACAGGGGCAAGGGGAGTTCTTGGCCTTATACGAATATGCGGACGGTGAATTCCTTTCAGAGCTATTGGCCTCAAGGGAGAAGCTTCCCCTCAAGCAAGCGTTGGAAATAGGCTTAAAGGTAAGCGAAGGGCTCGCTGAGCTACACAAAGCTGGACTGGTCAATGGCGGCCTTTCCCCGGATGAAGTCTTAATCTTGCCAGACGGTGGAGTAAAGCTCTTGGGAATTGGCTTACCTCAAGCCATCTATCAGCTTGGCATCCCCTACAGGATATGGCTTGACCCCCTTTGGATAGCACCGGAAATGCACGTAAATAGACCTTTGACTCTGGCTTCCGACGTCTACTCCCTTGGTCTACTGCTTCGGAAGATGATTGCCGGTCGCCAAGAAATCTTAGCCTTGGGCTCCTCCAGGCTTGCGGAGATAATAAACACATGCCTTTCGCCTGACCCCCATGCCCGCTACCGAAATGCTAACCAGGTGAGGATGCTTCTCATGGATGAACTCAAAAGCGAGCAGAAGCAACCGGAAGCCACCTTAGAATTGGAAGAAGAGGAAGCGCTTGATTGGGTAGCCTTGCTCCTTGGGGCCATAGCCCTGCTGGCAGTAGTGGGAGTAGTGGTCCTTTGGACCATAGTTTATTACCGCTATGCGGGAGTGTTTTAAACACACTTAGGAGGTAACGAAATGGAAATTTTCCTTGACACTGCCAAAATTGAAGAAATCCGTCACGCTGCCGAGCTTGGGATAATAACCGGCGTAACCACAAACCCTACTTTGATGATGAGGGCCGGGACTGCCAACTACAAAGCCGTAGTCCAGGAAATCTGTTACATAGTCCAAGGCCATATAAGCGCCGAGGTTACATCCTTAAAAGCCGAAGAAATGGTGGAGCAAGCCAAGGAAATAGCCCAGTGGTCACCTTACGTTGCGGTAAAAATTCCAGTTTGTGAGGAAGGCCTCAAGGCTATAAATCGCCTTGCCTCTTTGGAAGAGAAAGAACTGGAACCGATAGCCGAAAGAGTTTGTGAAGGATGCCCCTGGTTAGGGAAGTGCTCCACTCCGCTTGAGGAGGCCAGGGAAATCGTGAGAACTTGGGGAGTTCGCACCAATGCCACCCTGGTCTTTTCAGCTAATCAAGGGCTTCTGGCGGCCATTGCTGGCGCTTCCTACGTTTCCCCTTTCATCGGTAGACTGGATGATGCCGGCCATGAAGGGATGGAAGTTGTGGCAGAATTAGCGGAAATCTTTGAAAAATACGGCTTTGAAACGGCGATAATTGCTGCCTCAATCCGCCATCCACGCCACATAACCGAAGCAGCTCTCGCCGGAGCTGACATCGCTACAGTCCCTTACGATGTTCTGATGAAAGCCATCCAGCACCACTTTACCGATGTCGGGATAAAGAGGTTCATGGAGGACTGGGAGAAGGTAAGAGGCGCAAGGCCATGAACGAGGAACTGCGGAAGCTCCCGAGCGTGGATGAACTCCTGCGGAGCGAGGTTTTTGCTCCTTACGTTAGGGAATACGGGCGGGAGCTGGCTGTAGAAGCAGTGAGGGAGTCCATAGACAGAGCTCGCCGGAAAATCCTGGCGGGGGAAAAATGCCCTCCATTTGAAGAGATAGCCAGGGAAGCCATTGCCATCCTCTCTGAGAAATTTTCCCCCTCCATTTTGCCCGTCATCAACGCCACTGGCGTAATAATCCACACCAATTTAGGCCGGGCACCTTTGAGCGCTGAGGCCAGGGCTGCTATGGAGGCAGTCGCTCGTGGCTACTGCAACTTGGAATTTGACCTCAAGCAAGGGCGTCGTGGTTCCCGCTACGTCCATGCCGAAGAGCTTTTGACCAAGCTAACTGGGGCTGAAGCGGCTTTGGTGGTGAACAACAATGCTGGTGCAGTCCTCCTCATACTTTCGGCTTTAGCCCGCGGTCGAGAAGTCATAATCTCCCGCAGCCAACTTGTGGAGATAGGCGGGGGCTTCCGCATCCCCGATGTGATGCGCCAAAGCGGGGCAATATTGGTAGAGGTAGGAACTACCAACCGCACCTACTTGAGGGATTACGAGGAGGCAATAACCGAAAACACAGCATTAATCCTAAGAGCCCATCGCTCCAACTTCCGCTTAACTGGCTTCATCCACGATGTCCCTCTGCCGGAGCTAGCCGACCTTGCCCATCGCCATGGCCTTTACCTCATGGATGACCTTGGAAGTGGGGCGCTCTTAGACACTTCCCGCTACGGTTTGAGCCATGAGCCAATGGTTCAAGAAAGCCTTGCTGCCGGCGCAGATGTGGTCTGCTTCAGTGGGGACAAGCTTTTGGGTGGGCCTCAGGCTGGGATAATTGTAGGGAAAAAGGAAATCATTGAGCGCCTTAAGAAATTCCCCCTTACCAGAGCTTTGCGAGTGGATAAAATAACCCTTGCCGGCCTCCAGGCCACCCTTTTACACTACCTCAAAGGGGAAGCCGAGCAAAAAATCCCTGTCTGGCGCATGATATCGGCTGACCCAGCGGAACTTAAGCGGAGAGCGCAGCGTTGGGCTCGGAGGCTTAGACAAGCAGGCATAAGAGCCCAAGTCATTGAAGGATTTTCGGCGATAGGTGGGGGAAGCCTCCCGGGTGAGACCCTCCCCACTTGGCTTTTGGCTCTTCAACTCCCTTCTCCTGATACTATAGCGCGAGCCCTGCGTAGCTACAATCCCCCCATCGTTGCCCGGATTGAAGAAGACCTCCTGCTTTTTGACCCCCGAACTGTCTTCCCGGAGGAAGAAGAGACCTTACTGCGAGGGATTGAAGCGGTCATTTCCAAAGCTTAGTGAAGCGCTCTTTGCTCTCACCCTTGGGAAGTTGAAAACGTTGGCTGACCATTAGCAAACGAGGGTGGGGAAACCAGGGTCCTTACAATCTTGGGATATGCCCCCCATTGTTGGAAGTTTCCGATTTCCAGCAATTTGTGGTATAATTTTAAAGGGTGAGCAGAGATGGTGAGCACGAATCCGATGGCAAAAACAAAAAGCGGAGATTGGAAGGCCTGGTGCTTGCGGGCATCAGGCCTTTTTAATTTAATTCGGAGGGGAGCTTATGAACAGAGCTGCTCTCCTTTTCCAACTTCAAAATATTGAAGCCGAAATAGGCGAGAAAGAGGGACAAATCGCCAAGCTAAATCAACTATTGGACTCAAACGAAGCATTGAATGCCCTCAAGACAAAAGTGCAAAGTTTAAAAGCACGCTGTGAAGAGGACAGGATAACTATCCGAGACCTGGAGTTGAGCTTGAAAAGCTTGGAGGAAAAACTTAAAGAGGCTAAGAACAAACTTTACGGCGGGCATGTCCGCAACCCAAAAGAGCTTATGAGCCTAGAAAAAGAAGTCCAGGCTATGGAGGGAACTCGGTCCCGGATGGAAGAGCGACTCCTTGAGCTGATGGAACAATTGGAGAAGGAAAGTGAGGAGCTAAAAGCATTGGAGAGCGAACTAGCGGAAAAGGAAAAAGCTTGGCAGCAAGAGAAAGCTTTAGCTTTCAAGGAGAAAGAAGAACTGGAAAAGGCACTGGAGAGACTGAACCGGGAGCGGGAAGCTCTCCTCGCCACGATTCCCGCTGAGGACCTCAACGTCTATAGGCAGCTCCGGAGCCGAAAGGGGCCGAGAGTTGTAGTCCAACTTAAAGGACTAATATGCCAGGGATGTGGGATAACTACACCTACCATAATAGCTCAAGAGGCCCGCTCAGGGGATAAACTGGTCTTGTGCCCTTCCTGCGGCCGCATCCTTCTCACAATGTAAAGTGAGATGAGGACACCAAAAGCAGCTTTTGTCCACTCCATGTTCTCCCGTATTGCCCCGTATTATGACCTGATGAACCGCCTTATAAGTTTCTCTCTGGACCAGAAGTGGCGGAAGGAGTTGGCCCTTTGGGCTCCCAATTCAGGCTTAATCTTGGATTTGGCGGCAGGCACTGGCGATTCTACCTTCGCCTTGCTCCAAACCGACCCGCAAGCAAAAGTGGTAGCTTTGGATTTCTGTGAACCAATGTTGAGAAGAGCCATCCCCAAGCTCAGTAGATTCCAGGGCAAAGCAATTTTGGTTCAAGGGGATGCCATGGAACTGCCTTTTGCTTCATCGTCCTTTGATGGGGCGATTTCAGCTTTTGCCATGAGGAACCTCAGCAATTTGCGCATAGCACTTGGAGAAATCTTCCGAGTACTCAAGCCAGAAGGCTTCTTCCTGTGTTTGGAGATTTATACCCCCAATTTAAAACCTCTTCGCCTTGCCTTCAGCCTTTACTTTGGCCGGTTGGTCCCTTTGATGGGGAAAATCATAGCTCATGATGCAGATGCTTACCGCTATCTTCCTAATTCAGTAGCCCAATTCCTCCCACCGGAAGAATTCGCGCACTTGATGGAGGAAGTTGGCTTCCAAGGGGTGGAATTCCGGCGGCTATTTCCAGGAACGGCTGTCCTTCACCGGGGGTTTAAACCTTGAAGGAGGAACCTTTGAGCGAAAAGCACGTGAAACTCGGCCACCCAAGCTACGTTTGGCGTGCGGGTCAGGAAAGAAGGCTCAAGCTTATCCTGAGCTTTGCGCCTGTAGAAGGCAAAAAGGTCTTGGATGTAGGCTGCGGGATTGGCTTATACCTCAATAAGTTTAAAGAGCAAGGGGCAATTGTGTATGGGGTTGACGTGGACGAGGAGAAAGTTGCTGAGGCTTCTAAAGAGTTGCCGAACCTTGTGGTCGCACGTGCGGAATCCTTGCCGTTCAGAGCCGAAGCCTTTGACGTGGTCTTACTGCACGAAGTTTTGGAGCACGTAGATGACGACAAGCTGGCTGTCCAGGAGGCTGTAAGGGTTCTATGCCCTAAGGGTAAAGTTGTAATATTCGCCCCTAACAGGCTTTACCCGTTTGAAACCCACGGCTTCTTCTTAGGCCGGAGGTATTTCTTCGGCAATATACCGCTTATAAACTACCTTCCCGATTTCCTCCGGCGGCGGTTATGCCCTCATGTCAGAGCCTACACCTCAAAGGGGCTAAGGAAGCTTTTTGAAGGCATCCCGGTGCGTTTCTTGGTCCATACCCGCATTTACCCTGGTTACGACAAAATTGCCCTGCGCCAGCCCTATTTAGCCCATTTGCTGAGGCGTATAACTTATGCTCTGGAAGGGAGCTTCTTAAACATTTTTGGCCTCTCTCACTTTCTAATAGCCGAGAAAACAAAAGGGCCGGAGGTCCCAAATAGCCTCCGGCCCAAGAGCGCTTGAAAAGCTAAACCCCTTTGCCCTGGATGAAATCCTCTACCATTTGTCTTGCCACATCATCCGGATACTGAACCGGTGGAGACTTCATGAAGTAAGCCGATGGACCTATTAGAGCCCCCTTTATACCACGGTCCAGGGCAATTTTAGCGCATCGCACGGCGTCAATCACCACCCCAGCGGAGTTGGGGGAATCCCACACCTCCAGCTTAAGCTCCAGATTGAGGGGCAAATCTCCGAAAGTTCTGCCTTCAATCCGTATATAGCACCACTTCCTGTCGCCTAGCCATGGCACATAATCGCTTGGACCAATATGGATGTTTTCAGGAGGAAGCTCATAATCCAATAGGCTGGTGACGGCAGTGGTCTTGGAAATCTTCTTGGACTCAAGCCTCTCCCTTTCAAGCATGTTCAAGAAGTCAGTATTCCCTCCGAAGTTGAGCTGGTATGTACGCTCAATCCTGACCCCTCTATCTCGGAACAGTTTGGTGAGCACCCTGTGCACGATAGTAGCTCCTACTTGGGATTTGACATCATCTCCGATGAGGGGGAGGCCTCTCTCCTCAAAACGCTTGCGCCAATATTCTTCCCTGGCGATGAACACTGGAATGCCGTTTACGAAAGCGCATCCTGCGTCTAAGATTTGCTCAATGTACCATTTAGTAGCCTCTTCGCTCCCTACGGGGAGGAAGTTAACAACGACGTCTGTTCCTGTATCCTTTAGGATTTTGACGATATCGGCAGTGGGGCCTGGGGCTTTGGTTATTATCTGCTTTAAGTATCTTCCGAGGCCATCGTGGGTCATGCCGCGGTAGACGGGCACGCCTAAGTAGGGGACGTCGGCAAATTTAGCGGTGTTGTTAGGCGGGGTGAAGATGGCTTCGGATAAATCCTTGCCCACTTTGTTAACGTCAATGTCAAAAGCTGCGCTGAACTCTATATCCCTTACGTGGTAGCCTCCCAAGTTAACGTGCATCAAGCCTGGGACAAAGGCATCGTCTGGAGCATC
>CAYOIS010000075.1:0-9552 GCA_964404055.1 uncultured Anaerolineae bacterium
GTTTTGGGATATAATATTAACCGCCTGGAGGGCAAAGTGAAGGATAAAGAGCTCACTCCAATACGCTCCCAATATCTTAAGATAAAGCGCCAGTATCCTGACGCTATACTCCTATTCCGCCTCGGTGACTTTTATGAAACGTTTGACGAAGATGCCCGCATCGTCTCTGAAGTGTGCAACATCGTCCTCACTTCCCGCCCGGTGGGGAAAGGCCAGAGAGTTCCTTTAGCTGGGGTCCCTCATCACTCCTTGGAAACCTATCTGGCCAAACTCATCGCTGCCGGATATAAGGTGGCAATATGCGAACAGCTGAGCGATAAGCCCGTGAAAGGCATTATGCCCAGGGAGGTGGTGAGGGTCGTAACCCCAGGGACTATAGTAGAGCCAGGTTTGCTTGAGGATAAGCGCAACAATTACCTTGCCGCAGTCGTCATAGAAGGTAAGAAGGCTGGCATCGCTTATACAGACATAACCACCGGTGAGTTCGCCGCCACTCAGATAGAAGCTGGTGATATTCTCCTGGCTGTCCAAGAGGAGCTGGAGAGGCTCCGCCCTGCTGAAATCCTTGCCGATGAAGAGACCCGAAAAGAGTTGGATAGCATTGGGTTTAACTCCCACATCACTACTTACGAATCTTGGCACTTTGAGCTTGGCAACGCTCGCCAAGCCCTTCTGGACCACTTTAAAGTAGCTACTACTGAAGGTTTCGGCTTGGGAGGAAAACCCCTGGCCGAGAGGGCAGCTGGAGCCATAATCCAATATCTGAGCGAGACCCAAAAAGTTGCCCTCCGCCAACTTTCCTCCCTTAAGACTTATTCCATTTCCGATTTCATGCCCCTGGACCCGGCCACTCGGCGGAATTTGGAGCTTTCGGAGACCATAAGGGGCAGGGAGCGGAGAGGCTCCCTCCTCTGGGTCCTGGACCAAACCCGAACTCCTATGGGGGCGAGGCTCCTCTACCGTTGGGTTAACCAGCCCCTGATTAAAGTTGAGGAGATAAACCGAAGGCTTGATGCCGTTGAAACACTGTACCACGATACCATCCTCAGGGCCAAAGTGAGGGAACTCTTGAAGCAAACCCCAGACCTGGAAAGGCTTGTGGGAAGAGTCAGGCAGGGGATAGCAAGCCCAAGGGACTTGGTAGGCATCAGGAAAGCTTTGGAAGTGGTTAGCCAAATCAGGGAAGCCCTTGGGGAAAAAGACTATCCCCCACTCCGGGCAATCTACCAAGGGCTGGACCCGGTACCGCAAGTCATTTCCCTCATTGCCAGGGCAATAACTGATGACCCACCTGGGACAGTCGGGGCCGGTGGGGTTATAAAGCCGGGTTTTTCTAAAGAGCTGGACGGAATCATTGAAGCATCCCGCAACGCCAAAGAATGGATTGCGCGCCTGGAGGCTCGGGAACGCCAGCGCACAGGCATCAAAACCTTGAAGGTAGGATACAACAAGGTCTTCGGCTACTACATTGAGGTCACAAAATCCAACCTCAACGCTGTCCCACCCGATTACATCCGCAAGCAGACTTTGGTCAATGCCGAGCGTTTCATTACCCCTGAACTTAAAGAGTACGAAGCTTTGGTGCTAAATGCGGAGGAAAGGATTGCCGAGCTTGAGGCCCAGCTTTTCAGGCAAGTATGTCAAGAGGTAGCGCAGGAAAGCCCTAAGCTCATGGCTACAGCTTCAGCTCTGGCCGAACTTGACGTCTACGCTTCCCTGGCTGAAGTAGCGGAGAGAAACGGCTACGTCCGCCCTATAGTGGATGAAAGCGATGAAATACACATCATTGAAGGCCGCCACCCTGTAGTAGAGCTTACCATAAGCGAGCCATTTGTCCCCAACGATGTCCACCTCACCCCGGAGGAGCGCATCCTAGTTATAACCGGGCCTAATATGAGTGGAAAGAGCACTTACATCCGCCAAGTAGCTCTAATTGTCCTCATGGCCCAGATAGGTTCCTTTGTTCCGGCCAGAGAAGCCCGCATAGGAATTGTGGACAGAATCTTCACACGCATAGGAGCACAAGATGAAATTGCTGCCGGGCAGTCAACTTTCATGGTAGAGATGGTGGAAACGGCCAACATCCTTCACCACGCTACCCCCAAAAGCCTCCTCATCCTGGACGAAATAGGGCGTGGAACAAGCACCTATGATGGCATTTCCATAGCCTGGGCTGTTGTAGAATACATCCACAACCACCCCAATTTGCGTTCCAGGACCCTTTTTGCCACCCATTACCACGAGCTTACAGAGCTTGAGCGCCTCCTTCCCAAAGTCCGCAACTACAATGTGGCTGTTGCTGAAGAGAGAGGCAAAGTCATATTCCTCCACAAAATAGTGCCAGGGGGAGCAGACCGCAGCTATGGGATTCATGTGGCACAACTGGCTGGGCTTCCCAAGCCTGTAATCCACCGAGCGGAAGAAATCCTCAAGGAATTGGAGAGCAACTCCCATCCCGTTACCATCCGCCCGCGAGCTCCCAAAGCCGTTCAACTTCCCCTCTTCTCCCCCTCACACCCGGTCTTGGAAGAACTCAAGAACTTGGACATTGACTCCATGACCCCCTTGGAGGCGCTTAATAAACTCTACGAGCTCAAGCGAAAAGCCCAAGGGACCTAAGTACTATTGCTAACCTGTTGGCGAAGTGGTAAAATCCGCATGGAGGTAATGTTTATGGGAACTTCTGAAGTGGACTTGGAAGTCCTCGCATTTATTGAAAGGCTTGGGCGTTCACTCATAAAGCTAGACCTCCTTAAGTTTTTCGTCCACAATCCCAATTTCATGGACACAAGCTCTGGCACTGCTTTAAGGGTGGGAAGGGGCAAAGAGGCTGTAGCGCTTGAGCTCTACGACCTCTTCCTTTTAGGGGTCTTGGAGCGGGAAAGGCTTGACGATTCCTACGTTTACTACTTAAGCCCCGACCGCGGTGTCCGCGAACTCTTGGCCCGAGCTATTTCCAAGGTCAAATTTTAAAGCTTTGCCCCAATTTCTCAAACTGGATTATGCCCCCAAGCCCCTTGCAAACCGTCAAGTAAGCCTCAAAATGTTAGCGAACCCCCTGTAGGGGCTAAGAGAGAAAAGGGGATTTCCCCTCAATTTGGGACCGCACCCATTTGGCCAGTTTTGCTATGATGGCGTAAAAGCGTTATTATATGCTATGGGAAAAACCATTGTCGGGAGGACAGAAAATGGATTTCTGGGAAACCATTGAGAGAAGGCACAGTGTAAGAAGTTTCCTCCCCGAGAATGTGCCGGAAGAAGATGTGAGGAAAATCCTGATGGCAGCCATAAGAGCCCCTTCGGCCGGTAATAGGCAGCCTTGGCATTTTTACGTAGTGAGGGACCCGCAGGTCAAAAGAGGGCTTGCCCGGGCAGCCCTAAACCAGGAATTTGTGGCCCAAGCCCCAGTGGTAATAGTGGTTTGCGCTGAACCTGCTCGCTCCGCCGCAAGGTACGGAAGTCGTGGCTCGGAGCTTTATTGCCTCCAGGATACGGCCGCCGCTACCGAGCACATCCTGTTAGCAGCCACTGCCCTCGGCTATGGGAGCTGCTGGGTAGGAGCTTTTGACGAGGCAGGGGTTGCTGCCGTCCTCAACCTGCCTCCAAATTTACGCCCGGTAGCTATAGTGCCAATAGGCAAACCTGGCCGGGAAGCCTCAGCCCGCACTTCCAGGCGCCCTTTGGAGGAAGTGTGCACTTTCTTATGAAGCGAGGAGGGGGCGGTGAAAATCCTTCCGGTGGGGAAATTGGACCCGGATTTGTTCCGCTACCTTCTGAACAAATACGCTTTCTCCGATGAGCGGGTAGTAGTAGGGGCCGAATTCGGGGAGGATGCTGCAGTTATTGATATGGGTGGCCAGTACCTGGTGGCCAAAAGCGACCCCATAACTTTCGCCACGGACCTTATAGGATGGTATGCAGTGAACGTTAACGCTAACGATGTTGCATCAATGGGAGCGAGGCCAAAATGGATGCTCTGCACTTTGCTCCTACCGGAGGGAAAAACCACCCCTGAGCTAGCCGAAAACCTTTTCGCCCAGATTGCCCAAGCGGCTAAAAGCCTCGGAATTTCCCTAATCGGAGGCCATACCGAGGTCACATACGGCCTTGATAGGCCCATAGTGGTCGGCCACATGCTTGGAGAAGTAAGCAAAGAGAAGCTTGTGACTTCTTCAGGGGCACGCCCCGGAGATGACATAATTTTGGTCAAGGGCATACCCATTGAGGGCACTTCAATAATAGCCAGGGAAAAAGGCGAGGAGCTTCGCCAGCGTGGGTACGATGATGCCTTCATTGAAAGGGCTAAAGGTTACCTATTTAACCCTGGGATAAGTGTGGTAGAGGCCGCTTTGCTGGCAGTGGACACTGTACCCCTTCATTCCATGCACGACCCGACCGAGGGCGGTTTAGCCATGGGCCTTTACGAAGTAGCTGAAGCCTCAAAGGTAGGGTTCGTGATAGAAGAGGAAGCAATAGAAGTGCTACCTGAGGGGCAAATCCTATGCCGAGAGTTTGGTCTTGACCCAATGGGAACCATTGCTTCTGGAGCGCTCATAATCACTCTGGCCCCTGAAAATACCCAAGCCCTCTTGGAAGCTTTCCGCAAGCGAGGCATAAAAAGCTCAGTCATAGGCAAGGTTTTGCCCCTTGAGGATGGACGCTGGGTCCGCAAAGGCGGGGAATTGAAGCCCATGGCCATTTTCCCCCAGGATGAAATTACCAAAATTTTTTGAGAGGGAAAGCATATGGAACGCGAGGAGCCGATAGTTTACAAGTATCTCAGGGTCAAGAAGAAATTCCCCAACATCTGGTGTGCTGGCTGCGGGATAGGCATAGTCATGGGAGCGCTGATAAGAGCCATTGACCGGATTGGTCTATCCAAAGACGAAGTGGTGGTGATATCCGGCATTGGGTGCTCAGGCCGAATGTCCGTTTACCTTGACTTTAACACCTTACATACTACCCACGGGAGGGCATTGACCTTTGCTACAGGCCTTAAGCTCGTTCGCCCTGAGCTCAAGGTGATAGTAGTCATGGGTGATGGAGATGCTTTAGGCATAGGTGGGAACCACTTCATCCACAGCTGCCGCCGCAACATTGACCTTACGGCCATAATCATAAATAACAGCATCTACGGGATGACAGGAGGCCAAGTTGGGCCTACCACACCTTTGGGGGCTTTCTCTGCCACCACTCCTTACGGTAACCTGGAGCCACCCTTCAACATTCCGGAGTTAGCCATCGCTGCTGGAGCCAGCTTCGTAGCCCGAAGCACTGTCTATCATGCCATTGAACTAAGCCGGTTCATTGAAAAAGCTATCCTCAAAAAAGGCTTTGCGGTGGTGGAAGCTGTAAGCTATTGCCACACCCACTTCGGTCGGATGAACAACTTGCGTACCCCGGTGGAAATGATGAAGGCCCTTAAAGAAAGCGCCATACCTCTTCAAGAATACGAGAAACTCCCACCGGAAGAGAAGCAAGGTAAGATAAGCAGGGGCATATTGCTGGACAAAGAAGCTCCGGAATTCGTGGAGGAATATGAAAAATTTATAGCCCGCTTTAGAGCCGAAGGAGGGGATAATGGAACGGTTTGAGATAAAGCTTGCCGGCGAAGGAGGCCAAGGCCTTGTCCTGGCAGGTATAATCTTGGCCGAAGCCGCCGTAAGGGACAAGAAAAATGTAGCCCAGACCCAATCCTACGGGCCTGAAGCCAGGGGTGGGGCTTCCTCATCGGAAGTAGTGATTTCCGATGGAGAGATTGATTACCCTAAGGTCATCCAAGCCGACGTGCTTTTGGCTATGAGTCAGGAAGCATGCGACAAATTCTATTACGAGGTCAAGAAGGATGGGCTCTTCATCGTAGACTCGGTACACGTCCGCCGAGTCCCCACATCCGAAGCTATCCAAGTGCCAATAACTGCCCTGGCTGAGGAAGTGACTGGTAAGAGGATAACGGCCAGCATCTTAGCTTTAGGCCTTCTCGTTGGCCTTACAGGAATTGTCTCCGAAGAAGCCATTAAAGAGGCAGTTAAAGCCAGAGTGCCCAAGGGCACAGAAGAAGTGAACCTAAAAGCTTTGGAAGCAGGCTTGGCCAAGGGGAAGGAGTTAGCCTCGCTAAGGAAGAGAGGGCGTGAGAAATAGAGAGCTTCTGGAAAGGATAATCGCCTTTATCCACGAAAACTACCCTGAAGCGTACCTTGTAGGAGGATGCGTAAGGGACCGGCTGGTAGGCAAAGAAAGCAAGGATTTTGACTTTGTGGTGCCCGAGGGCGCAATCCCCTTGGCCAAGGAAATAGCCAACCGCTTCAAGGGAGCCTTTGTCCTTTTAGATGAAAAGAGGGAATTCGCACGCGTTGTCTTCCGGGATTTTTACATAGACTTGACCCGGAGGGTGGGGAAAGATACTTTGGAGGATTTGAGCCACAGGGATTTCACCATAAACGCTATAGCCGTCCCTTTGGAGGATTGGGGTAAAGAGCCTATGCCTATCATTGACCCTTACGGCGGGGAGCGCGACTTGGCGCTTGGCCTAATCCGGCGCCTTTCCCCTTCGACTTTCTTAGAAGACCCTTGCCGCATCCTCAGAGGCATCCGCTTCTCAGCCCAATTCCACTTCACAATAGAACCGGAAACCCTCAGGGAGATGGCCGAGCATGCTCATCGCCTTGTATTTGTTTCGCGGGAGAGGCTCCGCGATGAGATATCCCTAACCTTGGCCGAGCCTAATTCTTCCCGCTACGTAACTTTGATGGACGAACTCGGCATCCTCGGAGTGCTTTTCCCTGAGCTTGAGCCCCTGAAAGGCCTTCACCAAAGCTACCCCCACCATCTGGATGCCTACCAACATACTATAGAGACACTTGCTAAATTGGAATGGTTACTTGGGGAACTCAATAACCCCCAGCCGGAAGGGCCTGGGCGGACATTGGCAGCATACCTCGGGGAATTGAAGGAAACTATCCAAAAGCATTTGGAGCGCCGCACATCAGGCGAAAGAAAAGCCTTGGTAACCCTAAAGTTGGCGGCTTTGTTCCATGACCTTGGCAAACCTTTCACATTGACCGTTGACGAACGAGGGACCCATTTCTACGGTCATGAGAGGGAAGGAGCTTTTATAGCCGAATCAATCATGGAGAGGTTCCGCTTCTCTTCCCGCGAAATAGAGGGAGTTTACAAGATAATAGTCAACCACATGCGCCCGGCCCTCCTGGCCCAAGAGGGACCTTTGACCAGGAAAGCTATCCATCGCTTCTGGAAAGATGCGGGGGAATGGGGTGTGGAAACCTGTCTCCTTTCCCTTGCCGACCACCTGGCTACTTGGATGGAGGACCTGATCCCGGAAAGGTGGGAAAAGAGGGTCTGGGTAGCGAAGGAACTCCTTACAGCTTACTTTAAGCACCGGAATGAATTCTTCCCCCCTCCCTTAGTGCGCGGTAATGAGCTAATAGAAGCTCTTGGCCTTGAGCCTGGTCCTATCGTGGGCAAACTTCTGAAGAAAATCCAAGAAGCCCAGGTTGAAGGCGAAGTAAGGAGCAAAGAAGAGGCCATTGAGTTTGCCAAAATGGCCTTGCAATCAGGGGAGGTATGAGCCTTGGGGGCTGTGGTCTTTGACCTGGAAACCATGCGTTCTATCCAAGAGGTAGGGGGTAGACACAACCTCCACCGCTTAGGCCTCTCGGTGGCTGTCACTTACAGCGAAGACGAAAACCTCTATCGTTTTTACACTGAAAAGAACGTGAGCGAATTAGTGGAGGAGCTGAAGAAGGGAAACCCAGTAGTGGGCTTTAACCTTTACCGTTTTGATTACCAAGTCCTCCAGCCTTACACTTCTTTCGCCTTGGAGACTTTACCCACACTGGACATTTTGGAGGAGGTCTACAGGAAGCTTGGCTTCAGGGTAAGCCTTGACGAACTGGCTTGGGCGACCCTTGGGGAAACAAAGAGCGGTGATGGGATGATGGCCATTCGCCTTTGGCGGCAGGGCCGGATAGAAGAGCTATTAGAGTATTGCCGGAGGGATGTGGAGATAACGTGGCAACTTTACGATTTTGGCCGGCGTAACAAATACATCCTTTACCTTGACCGGACCTGGCGCGAGCGCAAAATACCTGTAAACTGGTAAGTAATTAAGGGCAAACCCGCTCACGAGTAGGGCCCTAAGCAAACGGGCTTGGAGGGTGCAGGGCCTTTCCCGGGGGGAACAAGGGTAGCCCTCCGCAAAACTATAAAGAGGGGGCGCGTCGCCACCTTTTGCATACATGTGCACGAGTGGACCTTAGTGAACCCCCAGCCATCGGGGCAAGGCCGACGAGAGGGGAAACCCCCGTAACCCCCTCACAAGGGATATAAGGGTCCAGGGGGCAAAGCCCTCAGCCAAAAACTCCTGTGGAGGAAAACGCATATGAGAAAAGGCGCCCGAACAAAACTTAGCCGATTCATGAGCTACATCCTGCGCCACCACCCAGAAAAAGTCGGCCTAACCTTGGACGAAGAAGGATTCGTCCCAATAGAAGAACTGGCAAAAGCCATCGCCTCAACCCCAGGCTGGGAATGGGTTGAAAGACATCACCTTATGCAAGTGGTCTCAGGCGATCCCAAAGGGCGCTTCCAAGTAGTAGGGGATAAAATACGAGCGGCCTATGGTCACAGCGTTGAGATTCCCATCAAATATAAACCCATTAAGCCTCCTGAAATCCTATACCATGGGACATCCCGCCGTGCCATCCCAGCCATCAAGAAAGAAGGCCTTAAACCGCAGAAGCGCCGCTACGTCCACCTCTCAGCCGATAAAGAGACAGCCTTTGAAGTAGGAAGCCGCCACGACGAAAAGCCGGTGGTTTTAGCCGTAAAAGCAAGGGAAGCTTATAGAGCCGGAATTTTTTTCACCAAAGCAGCCCCTAAAATCTTCCTTTCCGACCCTATACCCCCTGAGTTTATAATCTTCCCTGAGGAGGAAGAAGATGTCAAATGAGCCCGCAAGAATACTGCTCCACATCTGCTGTGCTCCTTGCAGCACATACACCATAAACAGACTCCGAGAGCTGGGGTTTGAGGTCACAGGCTTCTGGTTCAACCCCAATATCCACCCCTACTCCGAACACCAACTTCGTCTGGAAACCCTCCGCCGCTATGCCTCCATAGTAAACCTCCCCTTGATAGAAGAGCACGGGTATGAAATGGTCAACTTCCTTAGGGCTGTGTGTGGCCGGGAGCGCTTCCGAGTGAGGTGCAAAATATGCTATGAAATGCGGCTATTGCGGACAGCAATAAGAGCCAGGGAAAGGGGGTTTAACTTCTTTACCACAACTCTCCTAATAAGTCCTTATCAGGACCAAGCGGCTATAAAAGAGATTGGGGAAAGGGTTGGCAAAGAAGTAGGTGTGGAATTCTTCTTTGAGAACTTCCGCCGTGGTTGGGCCGAAAGGGGGAAGCTCGCCCGCGAGCATAACCTCTACCGCCAACAATACTGCGGTTGCATATACAGCGAGTGGGAGAGGTACGACAAGAAAGGAGCCGAGGAATTCTGGGGCTAATCCCGTTTTGAAGATTAAA
>CAYOIS010000076.1:0-9544 GCA_964404055.1 uncultured Anaerolineae bacterium
GGAACAACTGCCAGCGTTTGTCAGCGGTAACTACGTGGGGAATTTCACAACCTTGGTTTGCGTTGGGAAAAGATTTGTGCTAAAATATCCGTAGGTTTAAGCGATGGAAGCTTTGAGCTGAGAAGAGCAATAACCCAAAGGAGGGGAAAGCATGGAGAAGGTTTGGTATAAGTTTTATGACCGTGGGGTTCCGCAATCAATTGCTTACCCCTTAATCCCCCTTTACAAGTTCCTGGATGACAGCGCCGCCAAGTATCCCGACCGGCCTGCTCTTATTTTCGGGGGGAAAGTAGGTAAAAGGTTCTTTGGAAGCCAGATAACTTACCGAAAACTTAAGGAGCTTGTAGACCGCTTTGCCACCGCCCTCCAAGCCTTGGGAGTAAAGAAAGGCTCCAAAGTTGCTGTCCACCTACCCAACTGCCCTCAATTCGTTATTGCTTATTACGGAGCCCTCAAGGCTGGGGCTACAGTTGTCCCCACTAACCCCCTCTATGTGGAAAGGGAGCTTGAATACCAGTTCAACAACGCTGGAGTTGAGACCGTCGTTACCCTGACTCGCTTCTACCCACTTATCCGCAACGTAAAGCCTAAGACCTCTCTCAAGAACATCATAGTGACCAACATCAAGGAATATTTCCCACCCATTTTGAAGTTCCTGTTCACCGTAGCTATAGAGAAGAAAGAGGGGCACCGCCTGGAAGGGGAGTTGGTAGAGGGGACCTATATGTTCCAGGACCTCTTAGCAAAGTATCCTCCAAACCCAGCCCCTGTGGAAATAAATCCGCAAGAAGACATTGCATGCCTTCTCTACACAGGTGGCACTACTGGCGTTCCCAAGGGAGCTATGCTCACCCACTATAACCTGGTAGCTAATACTTTGCAGGTCCGCGCTTGGCTCCCCGATATTCAAGAGGGTAAAGAGGTGACCTTGGCCGCATTGCCCTTCTTCCACTCCTATGGAATGACCGTATGCATGAACTTTGGGATAAACGGAGCCGGGACGATTATCCTCATGCCCAACCCCAGGGATATTGACGAAATGCTCCTACTCCTTGACAAGTACAAGGTCACCCTCTTCCCCGGTGTGCCTACAATGTACATTGCCCTCATCAATCACCCCGAGACCCCCAAGCATAACCTGCGCTCAATAAAAGCCTGCATAAGCGGAGCTGCTCCTCTCCCCGTTGAAGTAAAGCAGAGGTTTGAGGAGATAACAGGTGGGAAACTGTGCGAGGGCTACGGTCTCACCGAAACCTCCCCTGTTACCCACTGCAATCCAATCTACGGCCTGAACAAGGCTGGCTCCATCGGCATCCCATTCCCTGACACTGAGGCTCGCGTTGTAGACCTTGAGACTGGTACGAAGGAACTGCCGCCTGGTGAAATAGGGGAGCTGGCCATAAAGGGGCCCCAAGTCATGAAGGGTTATTGGCAGATGCCTGAGGAGACCGCTTTGGTCTTCAAAGAAGGCTGGCTCCTCACAGGAGACATCGCTAAGATGGATGAGGACGGATATTTCTACATCGTGGACCGTAAGAAGGAGATGATAATTGCCGGCGGCTACAACATCTATCCTCGGGAGGTAGAAGAGGTCCTTTACCAGCACCCCAAAGTCAAAGAGGCAGCCGTAGTTGGAGTGCCGGACCCTTACCGAGGTGAGACCGTTAAGGCTTTTGTTGTGCTGAAGGAAGGGGAGACGGCTACGGAGGAGGAGATAATTGAATTCTGCCGCAAGAACCTTGCCCGCTACAAAGTACCCACGATGGTAGAATTCCGGAAAGAGCTTCCCAAGAGCACGGTGGGCAAGATTCTTCGCCGGGTGCTGGCGGAGGAGGAGAAGCGAAAGCTTCAAGCGCAAAAGTAATCGGCTGAACTATAAGGGGCAAGGGGCGACTTTGAGCCCTTGCCCCTTATTTTAATTTACATCAAAAACTTTCCGCGGAAACGGGGAAATGATTAATTGGTCAAAACTCAAAAGCCAAATCTTACCTTTTATAACTGGCTTCCTTTACATCGCTTTTGTAGGCTGGTCCCTATACGGGGCAATCCAGCCCATTGAAACTTATAAGTTCAGGCTGGTCCACTTAGGCTTCATCTTAGTCCTGGTGGCATTGACTTATCCAGTCTCAGAAAAAATAGGCCGATGGCGCTGGCTTGTTGATATGCCCTTAGTTTTGGCCGGAATACTCTTGGTCTTGTACCCCTTGCGAAACCTTGATGCCTTCCTGCGCCGTTCCACCATCCCCAATACTTTGGACATAGTCATGGGGATTCTGGCTATCCTCCTGCTGATTGAATTTTCCCGGCGGGTTGTAGGCAACACTTTCACCCTTGTGCTAATCTTCTTCATCCTTTATGACCTCTTCGGGTATTACATTCCTGGAGGGCTTGGGCACAAAGGTTACGGCCTTGACCGAATTGTTGGGCATATGTATATGACCCTTGAAGGGATACTGGGGGT
The DNA here is from genome assembly GCA_964404055.1 of uncultured Anaerolineae bacterium. Taxonomy (GTDB): domain Bacteria; phylum Chloroflexota; class Anaerolineae; order SpSt-600; family SpSt-600; genus SpSt-600. Next base: position 2,462 of record CAYOIS010000076.1, read on the forward strand.
ACCTCTGGCTGTAAGTGCTTCCTTCGTAATCTTATTCGTTGTTTATGGGGTTTTCATGGATGTAGCCGGTGCTGGGAAGTTCTGGCTGGAGCTGGCTATTTCCCTCATGGGGCGCAAGCCTTCCAGCGCCGGCCGAGGGGCAATCCTTACAACTGCTCTATTGGGCGGCCCACAGGCCAGTGGCGTAGCTACCACCATGTCCGTAACCCCAATTATGTGGCCTGTGCTCAAGGAAGCTGGTTACAATCCTAATATGGCTGCTGGGCTTATTTCGGCCGGGGGGATTGGAGCTGTTATTTCCCCACCTCTTATGGGTGCCGCCGCCTTTCTTATAATGCAGTTCCTGGGCATATCTTTCTGGAGTGTAGTGTTAATGGTCTTAATGCCTACACTCCTATATTACATCGGCACCTTCTTCATAGTAGAGCTGGAGGCCAGAAAACTTAACTTCTCCCCGCCAGCTCTGCCCCCCATAACTTTCAAAGAGGTCATGCTTAAGCGAGGCTACCACCTTATTTCGCTTATAGTACTGGTAATTTTACTGGCCCTCGGCCGCTCCCCAGAATCGGCAGCTATATGGGCTATTGTTACTACAGTGGTGACCAGCTTCTTAAGCCGCGACAGGAACGAATGGCTGACCCCACGCAAGATAGTGGAGGCTCTCATTGAAGGGGGCAAGAACATGGTGCCGGTGGCTGTGCTTTTAGCTTCCGCCGGCATCATCGTGGGGACTTTTTCCCTCACCGGGCTTGGACTAAAAATTTCTTCCCTCATCATGGCTCTGAGCAGAGGGAATAAAATCGTAGCACTCTTACTGGCCTTCATCACTTCGCTGATAATTGGACTGAGCTTGCCGATTACCGCCACTTACATAATGACCGTGGTTATGGTGGCCCCGGCCCTGGTCAAACTCGGGATACCGGATTACGTAGCTCACATACTGGTCTTTTACTTTGCTGTCCTATCCGAGGTTTCACCTCCGGTTGGCCTTTCCCCCTCGGCCGCGGCAGCCATAACCGGTGGGAACCCGTTCCAAGCTATGCTTCAATCCTGGAAATACTGCCTCTCCACTTTCCTGGTGCCCTTCCTTTTCTCCGTTACACCTTTGGGCTACAATTTGCTGATTGTGAACTCAAGGCTTGCCCCATTTTTGGAGGCAACTTTAAACAGTGTTTTATCCATATTCTTCATCAGCGTTGGGATTATAGGGCACTTTAAAACCGACTTGTCTCTTGTAGAAAGGGCTATCCTTATCGCAGCTGCCTTATTGCTTGTGGCTTATCCTGTCGGCTATTCGGCAATGGGCTGGGGAAGCTTTGCTGCGGGAATAGCAGTTTTAGCTATAAACCTTTTAAGAAGGAGGGGTTAAAATGAGTAGCAAGATTCTGAGGTTGCTGGCACTGTCCCTCCTCTTGTCCATCTTGCTTGCGACCATGGCTGGATGCGCTAAGAAACCCGAAAAGCTCTCCTTCAGCATCGCTACTGGTGGGACAGGGGGAGTATGGTATCCTCTCGGAGGGGCTATAGGGGGCCTGATAACCAAAAATGTCCCCAACACCGAAGCGACTGCTGAATCTACCACCGCTGCTATTGATAACCTCTTGCTCCTGACCACAGGTAAAGCGGGGATGGCCTTCTGCTACGATTACCACGTTATCTGGGCCAACGAAGGCAAAATCCAGGCCCTTGGGGGCAGTAAGCCCGTTCGTCTCGTGATGGGCTTCTACGAGCAGCCTCTCCACATCGTGACCAAAGAGGGGACTGGAATCAAGACCATCTATGACCTCAAAGGCAAGAGGGTGTCCACAGGGGCCCCCAACAGCGGCACTGAGGAGCAAGCCGGCTACGTCCTCAAGGCCCTGGGGATTGATTGGGACAAGGACTTCACTAGGGAGAAACTTGGGGCCTCTGAGTCAGTAGCGGCTCTGAAGGATGGCAAGATTGATGCCTTCTTCTGGAGCGGGGCTGTCCCAACCTCCTCCATCATTGACTTGGCTTCCACTCCCGGCCTGAAGATGGTCCTTGTGCCCATAGCTGGAGAAGATGCCGATAAAATCATGGCTGCTAACCCTGGCGTCTTCCACAAGACCAAGTTCGCTGCTGGCTCTTACCCTGGCATAGATAAGGACGTAGAGACCATAGGCATCACCGCAGTCCTGGTGACCATGGACACCTTCCCGGCCGATAGGCTCTACCAAATCCTCAATGTCATCTTCGGGAACTTGAATGAGCTGGCGGCGGTCTGGAAGGGTGCAGCCAAGCTCACCCCCGAAAAGTCCATTGGCCAGGTCACCCCTGATGCGCTTAAGTACCTACACCCTGGGGCTGAGAAATTCTTCAAGGAGAAGGGGGCCCTCAAGTAAATGACCAGGCTTTGTGGGGCCTTGCAGGGGTTGACCCGCCTCTGCAAGGCCTCTTTTTTGATTCTGTTAATAGCAGCCTCACTTGCCACACCGCTTCCAGGTTTTACTTTGGTTGAAATACATAGCTCCGCAAGGAGCTGGTTTTTCCTACTCCGGGACGGTGAGGAAGCTTTGCTAACTTGGAGGAACTCCCTCTTTGGCCAAATGGTTGAGGAACGGTTTGTGGCCAAGGGCGGTTGCCTCTGGTTGGAGGGAGTAAAGTTTGAAGACCAAACTTATGGCTATACTATGAAGGCTTCTGTGTCGGACCTGGCAGACCTGTACCATACCGGCGGGGCTTTTGAGGTTAAAGGGGTGCACAAGCCTTTTTCTCAGGTTACGTTTAGGATTGGAGCTATAGGCGAACCGAAGTTTAGGGTAAAAGGGCGGGAAATCGCTTTTAAAGAAGAGGCTGGCTTTGGGGGAAAAGTGGTGATAAAAGCAGATAAGGCCAGGCTTATAGCCCTTTTACGGGCTTCTGCAGTAGAATTCGCTCATCACCTACCCTTTTGGTGATTTTCCTCTCGTCCAAGTGCTCCATCAGGGCCAGGGCATACTTCCGGCTTGTCCCAAACATATCCCTAACCTGGGCTACGGTTATCTTCCCCTCCTTCTCCAGCCTTTCCACTACTCTCCTGACCATTTCCTTGTAAGTTTCGGCCAGGAATACAACTTCGGGGCTGACTTTAACCAAGGTGCCTAAATCCAGGAGTGCTGAAAATAGCTCGCTACCCAAGGCCGCTTCGCACTCGGCTACTGAAGGGGTGGCGTAAGGGCTGGCTTTGAAGCGGGCCAGGAGTTTCTCCACCAACTCTTTCTGCTCAGGGGTGAATTTAACCTCGTGTGAGGGTAGGGCTACTACCCCCTCTTCCTCTCGGATTTTCCCCTCGGCTGAGGCTTTAGCTAACACTTCCCCAAGCAAGCTTGGGGTAATCCTGAGCTTGCTCCGGAGCTCCTCTTTGGACATACCTTTCCGCAGGGGATAACGTTGGTGGTAATCTTCCACCAGAGCGATTACGCTGTTGAGGAGCTTATCCCAGCCCGCTTTGGTGAGGAGATAGCCTTCTTCACCAACACTTTCCGGCTTGAGGGCTACGATTTCCCCTCTTCCTACAAGCTTATGTAAAATTTCCAGTGCTTTCCCTCTCTCCAGCCCAAGGTAAGGCAATAGGTCCTGAAAGCGAGCTGGCTCTTTGGCTCTTAGGGTGCTGAGGAAAACTTCCTCAGGTGTACCGAGGGCAAGGGTCTTGAGCTTTTCTATGACCTCCGGCCGGAAACGCCTGTGCTTCTTGCCCGGATGGGGGTCAAGGACTTTGCCCCCTCCCACTGTTACTGCTGGGGAAGGCCAGCGGATTATGAATCCGTCCCCTTTCACCAGGGGTATTGGCTTTTCCAAGACAAGCTGGACGAAGGCTTCCTCTCCCGGCTTCAACTCTTCTCGGTCCAAAAGCCTCACTTTAGCCATGGCTTCGGCGGAACCGCTGAAGAACTTTACTTGGGAGCTATGGCTCAGAGGGAACGGGGCATCAGCCAGGTAGCGGAGGTGAACATCAACCAGGTTAGTTGGGGTTAGCCAACCCGGTATGGTAAGGACATCCCCTCGGCTTATCTGTTCTTTATCCACTCCGCTGAGGTTTACGGCCACTCTGCTTCCTGGGAGGGCTTTCTGGATTTTTTGCTTGTAGGATTGAAGCCCCCTTATCCTGGCCCGCAATCCCTGGGGCAATATTTCTACCTCTTGTCCTACTTGTAGGCTTCCGTCCACCAAGGTTCCGGTTACAACAGTTCCGAAACCGGAAATGGTAAAAACGCGGTCTATGGGCAGGCGGGGCTTCCCCAAGTCAATCCTGGGAGGGGTTCGGCTGAGGATATCCTGTAATGCTTGCACAAGTTGGCCAAGTCCTTCTCCCGTCTTGGCCGAGGTTGGGATTATGGGGGCATTTTCCAGGACTGTTCTCTTCACTGTTTCCCGGACTTCCTCCTGCACAATCTCCAGCCATTCTTTGTCTTCCACCAAGTCAATTTTGGTTAGGGCTATGAGGCCAGCCTTGACCTGGAGCAAGTCAAGGATAGCAAGGTGCTCTTTGGTCTGGGGCATGACCCCTTCATCAGCAGCGATGACTAAGATTGCGGCGTCTATTCCTCCCACTCCGGCCAGCATGTTTTCAATGAAGTCCTTGTGTCCGGGGACATCCACAATCCCAACTCTTTCCCCGTTGGGGAGGGTTAGCCAGGCAAAGCCAAGGTCTATGGTCATTTCCCTTTCTTTCTCTTCTTTCAGCCTATCAGGGTCTATCCCGGTCAAAGCTTTGACCAGGGTTGATTTTCCGTGGTCCACGTGGCCGGCTGTCCCTACCACATACATGGCTAATCCCCCATTGCTGCTGTCAGGAACTCTTGGAAGGCCGAGAAGACTTTCCTCAATCCTTCCTCTTGAACCTTGCGGAGGGAAGAGACTTCTTCCCGAAGGCTCCTGAGGCTTTCTTCTAAAGCTTCAAATCTGGCCAAGAATTCCCTGTTCCTAACCTCTTGGCGGTTTTGGCTTTCCTCAATGACCATTTCCTGGTTCTTCCACCGCCTTTCGGTTTCCTCGCGGTAGGCGTCCCACTCCTTTCTAAATCTCTCCTCAGTTACCCTCACAAGCTCCATGACCTCTCTTTCGGTGGCGGCTATGCTTTCCTGGAGTTTTGCCGTTTGCTCCGCTACTTTGCGGTTCTTCTCGTACTGCTGGGCATATAGTTCCATAAGGGAAGAGTATTCTCCCATTTTATCGGCGAATTTAGCGAATTGTTTAGCCCATTCTTCCATCTGGCGGCGGCGCTCTTGCTCAGCTATTTGCTGGGATTCAAGCCAGCGTTCTTGCTCCTGGCGGATGTTCTGCTGGAATATTAGTATTTCTTCCAGTTTTTTGGCCAGCTTTTGCACTTGGTCCGCAAGGTAATCAATACGGCTTTCCAGTTCACCGGTTCTCTTTAAAAGCCCAGCATTTTCCTGCTGAACCTGGGCCATGCGCTTGAGTAGGTAGCTTCGCTGCTCCTCAGCATAGGCCAAGTTGTGCTCAATCTTTTCCAAGGCTTTTTCTAAAGGGCCGAAGCGGTCCCTAAGGGCCAGGAGCATTTCGTTCAGCCTGGCCTCTTCCGCTTTGCGGATGTTAACTTCTTCGGGGATTTTCCTGTATTGTTCTAATTCTTTCTTTACTTCTTCAATCGCTTTGGCTAAGCGGGCCCTTTCAACCTGGTGAAGACGCTCGGATTCCAGGGCAGCTTTGCGTCGTTCTTCCTCGTAGCTTTGAAGGAGGAGCATTATCTCTTTTTTGGCGTTTTCCAGGGCCTCTTCCAGCTCGCTGATTTTGGAAATAACCCCTTTTAATTCGTTCAGCTTCTTTTCCAGCTCCTTTATGCTTTCCCTCTGCTCTTGGGCTTCTAAGGATAGAGCCTCAACTCTTTGGAGGAGCTGTGCCAATTCGGTTCGGTCTCGTCTTCTTTCTTCATCAAGCCAGGTGACCATTTGGGTAAGCTGGGGGAGGTCTATCTCCATTTTTTCCCTCCTTGGCTTATGGTTTTATTTCCACCGGTGTGCCTATCTCAGCCCAATCGTAAAGGAGGCGAGCTTCCTGAGTACCCAGGATTATACATCCGAAGGAGACAGGTGTTCCCAAGTAGCCGGCCCAGAGGGTTTGGCCGTTAGGGAGGATGGGAAGAGCATGTATCCCGTTCTCCAAATCGCCAACTCTGTATATTCCGAGCCAATAGGGCATTTTTAGCCCCCACTTGTAGGAGTAAGCCATGGGGATTTTGCTTATCACAGAGTAGCTGCCAGGCTTTGTAGGCGAGCCAGGCGCTCCAGTGGAGCAGACAAATTTGTAGACCAGCGTCTCTCCTTCCCAGGCATATAATCTCTGTTGCGAGATTATCACTTCAATTCGCTTGCGGGGTAACGGGATGGGGGTAGGAGTTGGTGTAGGAGTAGGGGTTAACTTTGCCAGGGCCAGAGTAGGCTCTTTCCAGTTAGGAGAGAAAGCAAGGGCTTTTTGGAACCAAGAGCTTGCCTCTTCCTTTCGGCCTTGGGCCAAGGCTTCCTGGCCGAGCTTGTAGTAGATTGATGAAAGCTTATCGTTTAAGCCTGGGATTTCAGGGCTCTCTTTTGCGGCTTCTTCCAAGAGCGCTACCGCCCTTTGCAAATCGCCTTCGGCTAAGGCGGCCATTGCCATCCCGTAGGCAAGGCTGCCTTTAGCCCCTGGCGGTTCGGAGAAGGCAGGCTCTTTGGGGAAGTCAAGGCCTCCATTTCCGGGGGCCAGGAGCCAGAGGGCAGCTAAGAGGGCAAATCCGACGGTGAAGAGGATGAGGTCTAAAAGCGACAATCGGCCTGGGCGTTCCAATTTTTCTTTAAGTTTGAGCGCCTCGCGGTTATCAGGGTCCAAGCGTAAGACTATGCCCAAGTAGCGCTCGGCAAGCCTTAAGTTGTTTTCCCTCTGCGCTTTAACTGCAGCATCCAGGAGGGCTTTTATCCTTTCCCGCTGCGAATCCATCCAAGGCCCCTTGCTTGCTTTTTAACAATTATACACCGCAATCTTCTCCAATCAAAAGGTGCTTTCACTTTAGGGGTGCGGCCCAAAATTGTGGGGGCCTTCAATCGGCGTTAAAAGCCAAGGAAGGAATTGGCCGACGGAGTTGGAACTTGC
>CAYOIS010000077.1:0-9431 GCA_964404055.1 uncultured Anaerolineae bacterium
GAATGTCCCAAAATCGTCGGGAGTGGGCTAAGCCGCGAACGATTCGGCCTGAAGTGTGAGGGACGTTGTAAGTGCCCTCTTTTGCTTGAGCCTGGTCGTTTACGGCCAGTTGAGCTAGCCAGTAACTTGGAAAGGATGCCGAAAAAATTGAAGCACCTCTGATTTTTCCGGAGCGTGGTAATTTGTTATAATCGCTTCGCTATCAGCTTGCTTTGGGGAGTAACTATCTCACACCGGGGGAACAGGCTATCTTGGCTGTGGTCTCTAACGTTTTGATTGTCCTACTCAGTGCTTTAGTTTTGTGGTGGGGCGCGACTTGGATAGTGGAATCAGCAGCCCGTATTGCCCGACGGTTAGGGATGTCCGAACTAGTGATTGGACTGACCATAGTTGCAATTGGCACCTCTGCACCGGAATTTGCTGTCACCGTGGGGGCTGCACTAAAGGGCCAGGGTGACATCTCTGTCGGCAATGTGATAGGTTCTAACATTTTCAATCTGGGTTTCATACTCGGTGGCGTAGCTGTGGTGCGAGCTATTGCTACATCGCGTACGATGGTAGTGCGTGATGGGGGTATGCTGATCGGAACCAGCCTAATTTTGCTCCTGTTTTTCCGTGACCTATACATTGCCCGATGGGAAGGGATGTTTTTACTGGCTTTGCTGGTCGTTTACATCGGGTTTCTATTGTTTTCCCGAGAGCATGTAGAGGAAATCCCTACTGGTAAATTTCACTGGTACGATGTCCCCCGCTTATTGACTGGGTTGGCGTTGGTTATTGGTGGAGGGCATTTCTTGGTGGAGGCAGCCGTTGCTTTAGCTCGCATTATTGGGATCTCGGATTGGGCTATAGGTGTGACTGTCGTAGCGGCAGGCACTTCGGCGCCAGAGTTCGCTGTTTCCTTGGTAGGTGCCATCCGCGGCCGGCATGGAATTTCGGCTGGCAATCTTATAGGCAGCGATATCTTCAACTTGCTGGGAGTATTGGGCTTGGCCGCCATCACCCGCCCGATGACTGTAGACCCCAGTGTTTACAATAGCTTGTTGACTCTGGCTGGTATGGTGTTAATTGTGGTCGTTTTTTTGATGCGCACTGGATGGGTAATTTCTCGCTGGGAAGGTGCGTTCCTAATCCTGATTAACTTGGTCCGCTGGATTCTGGACTTCCGTGGTTGAACGTTAGTCAACCCTTATCCATCGTGCGGGAGGTATAGCATATATTGCTCTCGCTTGCCGAAGTGGTATAATTTCCCCAAGAAGCTGCTCCGAGGGAGAGATTATGGCTATAGCTCTTGTCACTACTGGTGGAACAATTGCGATGAAGGAACGGGCCAAAGGACAAGGGGCAATCCCAACCCTTACGCCTCAGGATTTCCTTTCCCAGCTTCCGGAAGGCTTCCCCCAAATAATCGTTGAGGAGCATTGCAATTTGCCCAGCTCTCACTTTACCTTGCAAACTCTGCAAAGCTTGCAGGAAAGGGTCCAGAACCTCGTCAACAGGGAAGAAGTTGAAGGTGTTGTCATCACTCACGGGACCGATACTTTGGAGGAGACCGCTTACCTTTTGGACATTACAATCCCTTCCGAAAAGCCGATAGTCCTTACCGGGGCGATGAGGACAGCCGGAGAAGCAGGCTATGAAGGTATGGCTAATCTCTTGGCCGCTTTGAAGGCAGCTTCCTCACCGCAGGCCAGAGGCCGTGGGGTAATGGTGGTAATGAACGATGAAATCCATGCTGCCCGCTACGTGACCAAAAGCCATACCCTCAGCACGGCCACTTTTGTTTCCCCTGGTTGGGGGCCTATGGGAAGGGTGGATGGGGAAAGGATAACATTCGCTTGGGACATAACCCGGAAGATAATCCCATTCCGACAGCTGGAGGAAAAGGTTTACCTCATAAAGCTGGGGGTTGGGATGGGAGATGAGTTCTTGCGTTTCGCCTTGGAAAACGGAGCTAAAGGCGTAGTGATTGAAGGAATGGGAGCGGGGAGGGTCCCTCCGTGGTGGATGCCTACAATAAGGGAAGCCATCGGCAAAGGAGTAACCGTGGTCATCGCCTCAAGGTGCCTGGCTGGAGGCATCTATGACCCCTACGGCTACCCAGGTGCTTACAGGGACCTTTCCTCTGCCGGGGTGCTCTTCGCCCACCACTTGAATGGACAAAAAGCCAGGATAAGACTTATGGTCATCCTGGGTTCCGGCGCAGAAGGCGAACAAGTGAGGGAGCTTTGGTATGAGTAGAAGGACGGTAGTAATCTTGGATTACGGTTCCCAGTACGCAATGCTCATAGCCCGCAGGGTGCGGGAATGTCAAGTCTATAGCGAGCTTATCCCCTGGGATGCGCCGGAAGAAGAGGTTTTGAGCCTTTCCCCTTCGGCCTTCATCCTCTCAGGAGGACCAGCCAGCGTTTACCAAGAGGGGGCTCCTTACTTGCCTCCGTACGTCCTAAAGAGCGGGCTACCAATTCTGGGCATTTGCTACGGGATGCAACTTTTAGCCCAGACCTTCGGAGGGAAAGTAGCACCGGCGCCTAAGAAAGAGTTCGGGCCTGCTATCCTTGAAGTTTTGAACCCATCCCCTCTTTTCCTCGGAATGCCTCCAAAGTTTCAGGTCTGGATGAGCCATGGCGATAGGGTTGAGATGCTTCCACCTGATTTTGTAACACTGGCCAGGACGGAAAACTCACCCTTCGCTGCCATTGCCCACAAGCATTTGCCCATTTTCGGGCTTCAATTCCACCCCGAAGTAGTCCATACCCCCTTGGGCAAGGAGATAATCGCCAATTTCCTCTTCAAAGTTTGCAACCTAAGCCCTTCTTGGACCACAAGCTCTTTCATTGAGGAGAGCCTGGAACGCATCCGGGGGAAAGTCAAGGAAGATGAAGCAGTAGCGGCAATTTCCGGCGGGGTTGATTCCACCGTAGCTGCGGCTTTGGTCGCTAAGGCCATCGGGTACAGGCTACACTGCATCTTCGTGGACCACGGCCTTCTGAGGGAAGGGGAAAAGGAGAGAGTCATAAGCGCGCTGAAAAAGACCGTAAAGGCCGACATAAGGGTAGTAGAAGCTGGAGATAGATTCCTCCGGAAGCTTAAGGGGGTCACAGACCCGGAGGAGAAGAGGCGCATAATAGGGGAGGAGTTCATAAAAGTCTTTGCCGAAGAAGCTCAGCGTATCGGCCAAATACGCTATCTCGTCCAAGGAACCATTTACCCCGATGTTATAGAATCCAGGGCTTCCCCCACCGGCAAAGCTGCTGCTCGCATCAAGACTCACCACAATGTAGGTGGTCTTCCGGAAAGCATGCCGTTTGAGCTAATAGAACCGTTGCGTTTCCTCTTCAAAGACGAGGTGCGGGAAGTAGGCTTGGCCTTAGGATTGCCCAAGGAAATAGTTTACCGCCAGCCTTTTCCCGGTCCAGGTCTTGCTGTCCGTATCCTTGGGGAAGTAACCCCCGAGCGCATCAAAATCCTTAGGGCTGCCGATTTTATCCTGTGCGAGGAAGTGGAAAGAGCCGGCTTAGCCGAGCAACTTTGGCAATACTTTGCCGTGCTAACCCCTTTGCGAACGGTAGGGGTAAGAGGTGACGCCCGAGCCTATGATTACGTTGTAGCCATAAGGGCAGTGCTGTCCACGGATGGCATGACAGCCGATTGGGCTCGCCTCCCATTTGACCTCCTGGCCCGAATTTCCAGCCGCATAACTAACGAAGTGCCCGGAGTGGGCAGGGTTGTATACGACATAACCTCCAAGCCTCCAGCTACCATAGAGTGGGAATAAAGAAGCAAAACCTCTCACGCCGACTAAAGTCAGTTTTTGGGGCCTTCGGTCCCCCTTGGTGTACTTAACTTGTCATTCCGCTTAATTAGCGCTATAATTTTATTGCCACCGACCTTATGGCGGTGAGCAGGGGGTGAGGTAGGCTTGAAGTTATGCCGCCCGGATTAGGAGCCTAACCGGGACGGGAAAGTCCTCCTGCGTAGCCCCACCGGTGGTAATCTACATCAAGGGAGGTGTAAAATGAGAAAGGGTATGCTTCTGGCAACCCTATTCCTCATCGTAGCCGTTTCCTGTGCTGGCCCGGCTAAGACCCCTACTCCGACCCTTGCTCCAACACTTCCTCCAGCCCCTACCCCAACGCCCACCCCAAAAGCCGGACCGGTCAGGGGGGGAACATTGGTGGTAGCTATATCTGCCAACCCCGATGGCCTTGATCCACACAAGACTGTAGCTGCTGTCACCTTTGAAGTAGCCAAAAGCCTGTACGACACCCTCGTAGAGAGCGACCCGCAAGGCAACATCGTGCCTGGCCTAGCCGAAAAATGGGAAGCTTCTTCAGATGGCCTCCGCTGGACTTTCTATCTGCGCAAGGGCGTAAAGTTCCACAACGGTCGGGAAATGACTTCCAAGGATGTGAAAGCCTCCTTTGAACGCATCCTCAACCCCGAGACCAAGGCTCCGAGGGCCAAAGATTACGCCGTAATCCAAAGCATTGAGACCCCAGACGATTACACAGTCATCTTCCAGCTAAAAGAGCCTCAGGCTGCTTTCCTCTCAAACCTCGCCTACGGCTGGGCTGCAATAGTTCCAGTGGAGGAAAAGGACCTGCGCAATCACCCGGTAGGGACCGGCCCCTTCCGCTTTGTGGAATGGGTCCCCGACAGCCACGTAAAACTTGAGCGCTTCCCCGATTACTTCTTAAAGGACCAACCTTACTTGGATGCCGTCATTTTCAAGATAATGCCCGACCCGGCTTCAAAATTGGCAGCCCTAAGAGCTGGGGAAGTGGATGTAGTGGACCAAGTTCCACCGCAGGAAGTGGGTAAGCTCAAGGATAACCCGGAGATAAAATTAATCCAAGCCCCTGCTAACGGAATCTACATAATGGCCTTGAACAACGCCCGCGAACCGTTCAACAAGAAGGAAGTGCGCCAGGCTATCTCTTATGCTGTGGACAAGAAGGGCGTAATTGAGGCGGCCCAGTGGGGGCAGGGAGCACCTATCGGGAGCCATATGCCTCCTGTAACCCCGTTCTACGTGGACTTGACTGATAAATATCCCTATGACCCAGAGAAAGCGCGTCAACTTCTGGCTCAAGCTGGTTACCCCGAAGGCTTTGAAGTCACCCTCATAATGCCACAGCCTTACGACTTCCACATCCGCAACTGCGAGGTCATCGCCGATTACCTCAAGAAGATAGGCATCAAACCTAAGCTGGAAACTTACGAATGGGGCATGTGGCTGGATAGGGTTTACATGGGGCGAGATTATCAAGCAACCTGCATAGGCCACACCGGTAGGCTTGACCCCGACCCCTTCCTCAACCGCTACGTCAGTGACTCCAAGGAAAACTACATGAATTACAACAACCCGCGGTATGATGAGATAATACGCCAGGCAGCCGTCACCTCCGATTTTCAGAAGCGCAAGGAGCTTTATGCCGAAGCCCAGCGCATCTTGGCTGAGGACGCCGTAGCCCTTTACCTTATGGCTCCCCTTTGGACCGTCGGGGTGAGGAAAGGGGTAGAAGGGTGGCAAATTTACCCGATAGACATATTTGATTTGCGTACTGTTTATAAAACCTCAAGCTGAAGCGGCTGGAAACTGAAAACTTTAGAGGGATGCCCCCTTTTGGGGCATCCCCCTTTTTATGGTAAACTGAGCAAGGAGCGAAAGCTCTTTACAGGCTCCGCGGGAGGGGGTAATTGCTTAAATACATTGTAAGGCGTATGATTTCGTTGCTTATAATCCTCTGGCTTGTCTCCTTCTTGACATTCTTCCTACTGCAAGTCATTCCGGGAGATCCGGCTCAGCTTATCCTTGGGATTGAGGCTTCCCCTGAGGCCCTTGATTCTATAAGAGCACACCTCGGCCTGGATAAGCCTTGGCCTTTGAGGTATCTTTACTGGCTTGCAGGGATGTTACGTGGTGATATGGGAATTTCAATCCGGCTGGAAAGGCCTGTCTCATCCTTAATTGCCGAAAGGCTACCTGTCACGCTATCCCTCGCCATCATGGCCATGCTCATCGCTTTAGCTATCGCTTTCCCTGCCGGCATTTTCGCGGCTATAAAATGGAGTTCGCCTTTAGATTACTTCATCCTCTTTGTCAGCCAGTTGGGCATAGCAATACCCTCCTTCTGGATAGGCATACTCCTGATTTTAGCTTTTTCGCTTTACTTGCGCATTTTGCCTACAGGGGGCTTCGTCAGTTGGGGGGAGAATCCTCTTGGAGCCTTCAGGCATTTAATCCTCCCGGCTACTTCCCTTGGCGTGGTAACAGCCGCTTTTCTAACCAGGATGCTGCGCTCCTCCATGCTGGAAGTCCTGAGCCAGGCCTATATAACTACGGCCAAAGCTAAAGGCCTCAAAAGATATCAAGTCATCCTCCGCCATGCCATCAAAAATGCCCTCATACCCGTAGCTACCTTAGCGGGCGTCCAAATCGGCTTCCTTATGGGTGGAAGCATCGTTATAGAGCAGGTTTTTGCCCTCCCTGGCCTCGGCCGACTCTTATTGAGCGCTGTCTACTCCAGAGATATACCCTTGATACAAGGGCTTGTGATGTTCATGACCACCATGGTAGTGGCAAGCAATCTTCTGGTGGACATCCTTTACGCTTACCTTGACCCGAGGATAAGGTTTGAATGAGGTCACTGGTTCTGGGAGCTGTATTACTGGGGGCAGTGATTCTAGGGACTATATGCAGCTGGCTTTTGCCCTTTCCAGACCCATTGGCTATGGACGTAACTGAGCGTTTAGCGCCTCCATCGTGGCGTCATCCCCTTGGGACTGACCAATACGGGCGGGATTTGTTGAGCCGGATATTGAGGGGAGGGGCAATAGCTTTGGGGGCGAGCATCGTATCAATAGGTATAGCTTCGCTTATAGGGATTCCCATTGGTTTTGCCGCTGGCCTGAGTGGGGGGGCCTTTGATGAAATAACGATGCGTTTCATGGATGCCCTTCAAGCTTTTCCTTCCATACTTCTGGCCATAACCATCGTAACGATTATGGGGCCAGGCCCCTTAAATGCCATGGTGGCCATAGGCCTTGTAAACGGCCCAGTTTTCGCTCGCCTCACCCGAAGCGTTGCCCTTTCCCTTAAAGGTAGGGACTTCGTTTTGGCAGCGGAGGCCTTAGGAGCTTCTCGCATGAGGATTTTGCTTTACCACATCTTTCCTAATAGCTTGAGCTACCTTTTAGTCCAAGCCTCCATCGGGGCTTCTACCGCCGTCTTGGCCGAGGCCTCTTTAAGTTACATTGGCCTTGGGACTCAGCCTCCCAATCCCAGCTGGGGCCGGATGCTGGAAGAAGCCCGCCTTTTCTTAGATGTTGCCCCATGGATGGCCATCTTCCCCGGCTTCGCTATATTCCTTACCGTCTTAGGGTTCAACTTCTTAGGTGATGGGCTGCGAGATTTGATGGACCCATGGCGGCGCAGCCGAGGCTAATGCAGCGCTTTTCTCAGGAAGTCAATTATAAAGTCCTGCTTCTTGATTACCCCGGGCAGAAGGACGGATTTATGGTTAGCCCCATCCAAAAGCAACAGCCTGGCTCCTGCTCCCGCTGCCTCTAAGAGCCTGCGGGTGTGAGAGAGGGGGATATAGGAGTCTTTGGTCCCTTGGATTAAGAGGATTGGCCGTGGGGCAATGTCCTTTATAGCCTTTTCGGGGGAAATATCAGCAAGCTTTATGCCCTTGCGCTTTTCAGTAAGCCATAAGGTTACATAAAGTAGTGGCTTTGGGATAAATGGTGGGCTGTTGGAAAACCATAGGTCAAAAGCTGAGGCGAAAGGAGCTATTGCCACTACAGCCTTTACTTCCGGATTGCGGGCGGCGCTTATTATGGCACTGGCTGCCCCCAAGGAGTAACCCATAAAGCATACGGAGCTATACCTCCTTCCCTTTAGGAACTGGACTGCAGCGTCCAAATCCTCGCTTTCTTTTAGGCCATAGGTATGGCCGTTTGAAATCCGGTCGCTGAAACCGTGGTTTCTATAGCTGAAAAGCAATAAGCCAAAGCCTGCACTTTGAAAGATAGGGACAAAAGGCAGTCCTTCTCTCAAGTCCATACCGGAACCGTGGGCATAAACTATGACTGGCCCATTGGGCTCTGGCGGTGGGAAAAGCCATCCCCTTAGAGTTAAGCCATCAGAGGAAGGGAAAGACACTTCCTCAAAAGGGTTGTCACTGGGCGAGGCTAAATAATCCTTCGGAAAAGCCGGAGCTCCAGTCATCCAGGATTCCAGGACAATGGAAACCAAGATGAACAGGGAAAAGGTCCCAAAGATGCTTCCGCTAAGCGATAAAAGGATTTTCAAGGCGAGTTCTTCCATTTCTTCCCCCTTAAAAGATAATCCTTAGCATGCTGCAGAAAGACCTTCTAGCTACCCAGGTTGTTTTGTACCAAATTAGTGCAGGAAGATGACATAACCCAGCAGTGCTTTGAGGTAGCTGGGGGCAGAGCAAAAGGCCCACCCTGGCCAACGTCAGTGCTATAGCAACTATTCTACCAAGTTCACCCAATCAACGCCGATATCCTTGCAGCGGTGATAAAGCTTCCGGTCTGCAGTCCAGAAATGAGCACCCAGGCGGTCACTGAGCGCCAGATATTGGGCATCGTAGGTCGTCATTTGGCCCAGCCGCTCTGCCCAGATAAGAGCCCAGGTCAACAGTTCCTGGGTTGCAGACACCCGCTGGACCGGCAGGCGGAAGAGATGAACCAAACCCTCAAGCGCGGCCTCTCTTGCCAGCAGATTCCTTGCCCACTGCTTGCGCAAGGCTGCGGCAATCTCATAATCCCAGAGTGCAGGAACCACCACATTCACCCTTCGGCGGAGCCATTCTTCCAGCCGATCCCGACAGGCCCGGGAATAAGACAGCGGGCAGACCAGTGCCACCCCTATGTTGGCATCTATGACGACGGTCTCCATACCTCCTCCATATAACGTTCACGCTCCTCCCGGACCTCTCGTACGGGGTCGCCCGGATAGACACCGAAACGTGCTTCCGTTTCAGCTCGGATACGGTCCAGTTCGGCTAAGATTTTAAGCGCTTCCGTGTAGGACAATGGAGGGAGTCCTTCTTGCCTGGACTTCAGGAAGCGAATGAAGTCCAGCACTTCCTGAATGCGGTCCTCTGCCAGTCCCTCCAATTCTTTAAGGACCTTCTCCAAAATAGCGGTCTGAGTCATTGTTCCTCCCAATAATCAGCCCAATGATAGGGACAAAGCACTGCTTCGCCCATGCCTGGGTTTAGTATAACATAAAGAAAGGGAATAGGCAACAAGCCGTGATCTATCGCGTAAAATGTTACCGATGACTTGACGCGCTCTGGGGGACATCCCTGTAGCTTGTTGCAGGGCTACATCCCCTTTAATTCGCAAACGGGTGTGTCTCAATTTCGCCTGGCATCTTTCCCCGGCTTTTCATG
>CAYOIS010000078.1:0-9339 GCA_964404055.1 uncultured Anaerolineae bacterium
ATACTCACTAAGAGGGGAAGATTGCTTCGGGTGCTCTGCCACCTTCGCAATGATATTCCGGCCTAAAATTCATTAGGCTATATGAACGAAAGTTGGGCACCAGGCCTCTCTACTACGGGGTCAAGCCCTATGATTTTCTGGAGGCTGTAGCGGTCCGGGGCTTTTTCCTGGGCCAAGCGCCTCAAGTGGCGGTACTTTATGAATTGCCAACCTTTAAGGGATGACCACAGTGGCATGTTCTTGAGCTTATACCACACCAAAGAAGC
The DNA here is from genome assembly GCA_964404055.1 of uncultured Anaerolineae bacterium. GTDB lineage: Bacteria > Chloroflexota > Anaerolineae > SpSt-600 > SpSt-600 > SpSt-600. The sequence continues at coordinate 267 of CAYOIS010000078.1, forward strand.
CCTTCCGCCCGGAATTACCACATAGGCACGAGGGAAAGGAGGGGAAAAGTGGCGGAGGAAGAAGCCTGTAAGAGCTGCGGTGCTTTCCACTACGAAGCCGAAATTTAAGCCCGCAATTAGATGCAGAGGCCTGCTAATGGCTTCCTTCTCTTCCCATATGACATCAAACGGGTCACGGGCCCCTTCTTTGGCTTGAAACCCAAGCTTTTCCCCCAACTCCCAAAGTATTGCTTTTATTTCCTCCTGGTCTCTGGCCCTCCTTTCAGGCTCGTCCTCCACCCTTAAGCGCCACCTGCCCTCAGCTTCTTCCCCGTAGGAGGCCAAGCATTCCTTCAAGAAATCGGATTTAGGGGCCAGAAGGCCTTGGAAAGAGGCATAGAAAAGCTCCTCAAGCTCACCCATGGTTAAAAAGCCTTTCTCCTTGAGTAGCCTGTAAACCTCCAACTCAGCTCTATCGCTCAACGGTATGGAAGAGCTCGGGTATTGGGGGAGGCCCAAAAGTTTCCCTTCAGCCCAGGGTTTTAGGCAGTTTTCCCGAAGCAGTGAGCTCAACATTTCTTCCAGGAAGCCGCGGAATTCCCCTCGCTTTCGGTTGTCCCAAGCCCAAGGCTTGCGTGAAGATAACCACCATTCAACAGCCAGGCGAAGGAGCGGAGGGGTTAGGGGTTCACCAATGTAGGTTAAAACATCCAAGATAGCCTCTTTAAGGGTTTCTTCCTCGCTCCGGCTGGTGACAGGCCAGAGCTTCTCCGAATTAGAGAAAAGGAGCCTGATTTCAAGCCTTGTATCCCTTTCTCGGAAGGAGAAGCTTTCGGGGCGAAGGCCGGCTTTTGCTCCGGCCAGAACGAGGCATTCAGCCATAACCGGCGGTATATCTTGGCCTAAGAATAGGGCAAAACCACCGGGCTTAAGGAGGCCTTTGAGCTTAAGGAGACTTCTCCTCAAAGTTTCCTCGTACCAATCCCAACCGAAAACCCCTTTGAGAGCCAGTGGCCGAAGGGGATAAGCCGCTTGGTAACCCATAAGCCAGCCCGCCCAGAGGAAATTGAGGGCCCACCAAGTCCTGTCCAACGGAGGTGGCTCAAGGATGATGAAAGAGGCGGATGCCGGAGGAATTTCCTCCTCCAACTTTTTTATTCCCCAAGGGACAGGGAGCAAGGCTGGAGCCTTATCCTTTTGGAAAAATTCCTCTTGTTCAACTATCGGCAGGGGGCGGAGGAGGGAGCGGAAGCTTTCAGCAGCAGATTGAAAGGCTTTCCAAGCGTTCGCTTCCACGAAGCGAGGGGGAGGATGAAGTCTTAGAGGCCTCCCTTTGAATTCTGGGGAGGGGTACAGGGAAAGTGAAAGGTGCATAGCTGCAAGGAGGGCTGTTTTTAATGCCAACGCCTGGGACGACCTTTCCGGAAAAAGCGTTTCTATCTTCACGAACATTGCGTTTAAACAATGCAAGTTGCGAGGGGTGTAAACTAAAGGCAATTCTTCAGCCTCAGGAGGCGAGACCTCGCCGGGGGAGAAAAGCTTGGCCAAAACATACCAGTAATCTGGCCCCTTTTCCTTGAAGTTTTCCAAAGGCTTTAAGTCGGTTGGAGCCAAAGGGAAAGTGCCAGCGGTGCCGCATCTGTGGCATTTTACAACTTTGGCCATTGGCGCCTTGCCTTCCCAAAGGAAGAATTCAGCCTCCACAAGCTCTCCGCACCCAGGGCATTCCACCAAGTAGAGAGATTGAAGGTAATGGCGCAGAAGCTTTTCCCCTCTCGGTGCATCCACAAGTCGGGTCAGGGCCGAGGTAAAGTCTTCCCCTCGGTTGTGCAAGGCCTTAAGGGAAAGGATAGGTATTGGGTTAAAGCTTGAGGCTATAACTTTGTAGCCTAAATCCGAGATTTCAAGGGGCAAAAGGGGGTTAAGGCTGAAAGGGATAAGGACCAAAGAGCCTGGAGGGCTTAAATCATTGACATAACAAGATGCAACCCCTTCTGGTAAAGGTGGCCAGAAAGGGTCACCGGGGATGAATTCTCGCAGCCTACCTGGAACGAAACGATCGCCCAGGCTCATCTTTTGCCTTTAAGGTACTCCGGAACAGTCAGGACAAAGACCGTGGATATAGCCGGGTCAAGCATTCGGAAACGGATGCGGGGGTCAATCTCTTCCAAATCTCTGGAGGTAGTGATGACCGTGGGGAGGCGAGCCACGTAGCGGTGATTGAACAGCTGGTAGAGCTTTTCTTTAGCCCATGGGGTAGCGCTTTCAGTCCCGAGGTCATCCAGGACTAAGAAAGGGGCGTTGCGAACTTCCTCAAAGGCTCGGTCGTAAGAAACAGGGCTTTGTGGGCTGAAAGTTGCCCTCAGGTAATCCAAGAGGTCCGGGACTACGACGAATATAACCTGATAGCCCTGGCTGGCCAAGTGGTTAGCGATTGCCGCAGCCAAATGGGTTTTGCCGCAGCCAGGGGTTTTGCCCATTATGACAAGCCAACCTTCGGGCTTGCGGGCGTATTCTTTGGCGATGCGCAAAGCTTCCCTGAGATTGCGGCGTTCCTCAGGCCCAATATTTATTTCATCGGTCCTCAACTCAAAGTTCTCAAAGGTCATGTGGCGGTAGAGCCCGAGGGCAGACAAGGACGAAGCGTTCTGTGAAGTTGCCTGGCGATAATCTGGAGCTTTTATAGTGATAATCTCAGTGACATCAGGGTCGGCCAGCCGGGAACGGAGGCGAGGGTCTATCTCTTCAAGCTCCAGGTCCGTAGTGATTACCGTGGGGAGGCGAGCCAGATAGCGGTAGTTCAGGAGCTGGAAAAGTTTCTCCCGAGCCCAGGAAGTAGTGGAATGGGCGCCGAGGTCGTCCAAAATCAGCAAGGGGGCATTGCGCAACTCGTCAAACCGCTCGTCATAATCCACTTGAGAACCTGGGGAGAAAGTCGTTCGGAGGTAATCCAAAAGGTCGGGCACTACGATGAAGATGGCAGGCTCTCCCCTCTGAAGGCGGTAATTGGCGATAGCCGCAGCCAGGTGGGTTTTGCCGGACCCGTACCCACCTTTGATTAGGAGCCAACCCTTTGGGTTTTGGGCGAAGCGCAAAGCCGATTCATAAGCAAGCCTTAAGTTGAGGCGCAATTCTTCTGAGAGTCCAACCCCTTCAGGCTTGAAGGTCTCAAAAGTCATGTCCTTCAAGTAGGAAAGGCTTGTCCATCGCCCCAGGTGGGCCATCCTCTTTTTCTCCATCTCCTTAAGCTTGCATTGGCAAGGGATAAGCTTTCCGAAGTCGGGATGGCCTACTGGGACGTCTTTAACGAAGAAGCCTTTCCCTTTGCAGTAAGGGCAGACTTCGGACTCCTCAGTACTTGATGAAGCGGGAGTACTTGCTTCTGAGGAAGCTATACCGGTCCTCTTCAGGAGGTCGCTTAACTTTTGCATCCTCTTTCCCTTCCGTAGCCCACCTTTCCAATATCCGCTTTATGTATCTCCAGTTCCTTATATTCCTCTCCACCGCAATCTTGAAAGCTTCTTCAATCCACCCTTGTGGATAGGTGGCTTCGGCTTCCATAAGCTCTTGGGCAATCAGTGGGGAGACAAGGCCTATGTTCTGCTCGTAAAGGACGAATATATTGGGCCTTGCTTCCATGATTGTGACCTTTCCTTTAGGGAGGCCTTCCAGTTGAAGTTCACCCTTGGAAACTTTTTCGGCTGCTTGGCGGCCTCGCTCGCTGTTGAGGAAGTAAAACTCTTTTTCCTGACCATCCACAGAAGCCTTAACGAGGAGAAAAGTCCCACGGGCAACAGCCCTTTCCAGCCCTTTCCTAAGGTTTTCCCTGGAGGAAGTCCCTCCCAACTCCAGCGCCTTTAAGAGAGCTGGGTCTGATTCCAGCTCCTCAAAGCTGACGTAAGGAGCCCTGTTTTTCTGATGCTCTATGAGCCAGAAGATGTAAAGTGTAACCTTAAGCTCAGGGAGGTTGTCTATGTAAGGGAAAAGCTCGCTGAAGAAAAGCTCCGGTATTCGGACTACTGGAAGCTTACCTGGGGGGAAACCACTGAATCCTTTCTCACAACTCTTCATACCCCTCTCCCAGCTCAAAATCCAACCCTTCCCTGAGAAGCTCCACCTCTACAAACTGAGCCACATCTTTGCGAAAGTAAAGGGGGACAACCCCTGTTGGGCCGTTGCGGTGCTTGGCCACAATGATTTCGGCAATGTTCTGCTTTTCAGTTTCGGGATTGTAAACCTCTTCTCGGTAGACGAACATTACCACGTCCGAATCTTGTTCAATGCTCCCAGACTCGCGCAAATCGGAAAGGATGGGCCTTTTGTCCTGCCTCTGCTCAACAGCTCGTGATAGCTGTGATAGAGCCACCAAAGGAACATTCAATTCCCGAGCCAGTGATTTAAGGGCACGGGAGATGTAAGAAATCTCTTGGACCCGGTTTTCGGAGCGAGAGTCTCCTTGCATAAGCTGCAGGTAATCAACGATGATGAGGTCAAGGCCGTATTCAGCGTGGAGGCGGCGGGCTTTGGCCCTCAGCTCCATAGCGGAAATGGCGGGGGTATCGTCCAAGAAGATTGAAGTTTCGGAAAGGACTCCGATAGCTTGCACAACTCTTGGCCATTCCTCGTCCCTAATTGTGCCCAACCTTAGCCTTTGGGAATCAACCCCGGTCTCGGCAGCCAAGAGCCTTTGGACTACTTGCTCAGCGGACATCTCCAGGCTAAAGATGGCAACCCTTTGGCCGTAGCGCTTAGCCGCATTGTGAGCGATTGATAAAGCGAAGCTGGATTTACCCATGCCCGGGCGGCCAGCAATTACGATGAAATCGGACTTCTGTAAGCCTCCCAGCAGCTTGTCTAACTGGGAAAAGCCCGTGGGGACGCCCATGAATTCGCCCCGGTGGCGGTGCAGGTACTCAATGCGCTCAAAGTATTCTTCAAGGACTTGCTTTATGTGTAAGACATCACGGCGGAGGCGGCGTTGGGAAACGCCGAATATAAGCTGTTCGGCTTTATCAACGGTTTCATCTACATCTCCTGTGGCCTCATAGGCCATAGAGGCGATTTCCCCTGCCGCCGAAATAAGCCTCCTCAGAGTTGCCGTCCTCTCCACAATCCGGGCATAATGCTCAAGGTGGATGGGGGTTGGGACAGCATTTATTAGGGAAGTTATGTAAGCCTCGCCTCCTACTTCCCCCAGTATCCCTTTTCTTCCCAACTCCTCGCACAAAGTAACGAAATCCACCGGCTCCCGACGCTCGTATAGGTCAAGGATAGCTTGATAGATGAGGCTGTGAGCTCTTGAGTAAAAATCATCTGGGCGGAGCCAGGAAGCTATCTTGACTACAGCCTCACCATCCAGGAGGAGGCTCCCCAAAACCGATTGTTCGGCTTCCAAATTGTGCGGAGGGAGTCTTTCCACCATGTTTAATCCATTTTATCTAAACCTTCAAGGTCATCCAGGTCCAGGTTCTCCAAGAACTCCTTGAAAGGCTTGAGGTCTTCGTCTTTCACTTCCTCCTTTTCCTTCTCCCCGATGAGTATTTCCTCTTCAGGGGTGACGGCAGCTTGGTCCATGACTTCATCGGCCACGTATATCGGGACATTAGCCCTGACAGCAAGAGCTATGGCATCGCTTGGGCGGGAGTCAACCTCAATCCTGTTGCCGTTCACCTCCAGGACTATCCGGGCGTAGAAAGTATCGTTCCTAAGGTCATCCACTACAACGTAAGCTACTTTGGCGCCAAGGCTGTGAATCACGGATTTCAGAAGGTCATGGGTCAAAGGACGAGCCACATGTACTCCTTCCAAGTGGATGGCAATAGCATCAGCTTCAAATGGCCCTATCCAAATTGGCAAGTAGCGGTTTGACCCAACCTCCTTGAGCACAACCACCCTGTGTTGAGATATGAGGCTTACCCTTATGCTGTCCACTGTAACTTCAACCATTTCCCTCCTCCTGGATTGCAATCTTCACCACTAATTATACCACCTGGGGGAAGCTTTGGCAATGGGGGAAACTTACCTTCCGTAACCCTTCTTGCGGGGTAGTAATGGTGGCTTCCTTTGACGCAGGCTCCCCAGTGGCAAATGCTTGGCTCAAAAACAATAGAACGCCATTTTAAGGCAGACCATTTAGAGTTATAGCGGGGACCTAAAGGCTACTTTCCAAGCGTTTTCCTTAAGTTTGTTAATCTGCTCCTCGCTTAAGCCTATCTCTTCTCTCGCTACGCGGTATTCGTGTTCGAGGGTTATAGCGCTTATGCCTGGGTCATCGGTGTTGAGAGTGGCAAGAAGGCCTTGTTCCAGAAAGATGGGCAAGGGGTGTTCTCGGTAGGACTTTATCACCCCAGTTTGAAGGTTGCTGGTTAGGCAGACTTCAATGCCTATGCCTCTTTCAGCCAGAAGCTCCATAACGGAGGGGTCTTTGGGGGCAGAAGTAGCATGGCCTATCCTCTCGGCTCCGAGTTCCAGAACCGCTTGGCGGATGCTTTCGGGGCCTGTGGCTTCTCCGGCGTGGATGGTAACGTGAAGGCCGGCCTCTCGGGCTTTCCGGAAGTGTTCTACAAAAAGGGAACCTGGGAAATTGATTTCGTCCCCAGCCAAGTCTACCCCTACAACTTTTTCATCCCGGCCTTTGAGGATGGCCTCAAGCTCTTTCCAGCAGAGTTCGGGCCCATAGGTGCGAGATAGGATTCCTATAAGCCGGACTTCTACTGGGAAATCTCTCATGCCTTGGTCAACCCCTTCGCATACAGCTCTCACAACTCCTACGGGGTCCAATTTGTGCTCTTCGGCCATGAATAGGGGTGAGAAGCGGAGTTCAATGTATTTTATCCCTTCTCGGAAGGCATCTTCAACGTTCTCGTAGGCCACACGCCGGCAAGCATCGTAATCAACAAGCACCTTTTTCATCCACTCGAATTTGGTAAAGAAGGCCAAGAGGCCTGGCTGTGGAGTTGTGACTTGAACGTAAGGGCGCAGTCCTTCCACGTCCTGCGCCGGAAGCGGTAGGCGATGTTTCCGGCCGAGGTCCAGGATTGTCTCCAAGCGGACATTTCCATCCAAATGGCGGTGGAGTTCGGCCAAGGGATATTCTTTGCTCATCGCCACCTCCTTGAATAAAAGCGGGGCGCGAGGGTTTATCCCCTGCACCCCGCGCCCTTTCCTGCACTCCTATTTCATCATCGGTATCTTGAGGTTGTATTTCTTAGCCACAGCAATAGCTTCTTCGTAACCCGCATCCACATGGCGTATCACCCCCATCCACGGGTCGGCAGTGAGGACCCGCTCCAGGCGTCGGGCGGCTTCGGGTGTGCCATCGGCTACTATAACTTGGCCGGCGTGGACGGAGTAGCCCACTCCAACTCCTCCTCCCTGGTGTATGGCTACCCAGGTAGCCCCGCAGACGGCGTTGAGGAGGGCATTGAGGAGAGGCCAATCGGCAATAGCATCGGAGCCGTCTTTCATCCCTTCGGTCTCCCGCCTGGGCGATGCTACTGAGCCAGCATCCAGGTGGTCGCGCCCTATGACTATGGGGGCCTTGACTTTGCCCGAGGCTACTAATTCGTTGAACTTGAGGCCGGCTTTGTCCCTTTCTCCGTAGCCAAGCCAGCAGATGCGAGCCGGAAGCCCTTGGAACTTCACCTTCTTCTGGGCCATCTGAATCCAGCGCACCAGGTGTTCGTCCTCAGGGAAGAGTTCCATAATGGCTTGGTCTGTAACGTAGATGTCCTGGGGGTCACCGGATAAGGCTACCCAGCGGAACGGCCCCTTGCCCTGGCAGAACAAAGGTCGGATGTAGGCTTTAACGAAGCCTGGGTAATTGAAGGCATCTTTTACTCCAGCATCGTAGGCTCTCTGGCGCAAGTTGTTCCCGTAATCAAAGACGATTGCCCCTCGTTTCTGGAATTCAAGCATGGCCTGGACATGTTCGGCCATGGAGGCCATGGAGCGGCGGATGTATTCTTGTGGGTCTTTACGGCGAAGCTCCGCTGCCTCTTCTACGGAGAGGCCTTTGGGGATATACATGAGCGGGTCATGGGCTGGGGTTTGGTCAGTGACCACATCAGGCGTTATCCCCCTTACCACCAACTCAGGATAGATATCGGCAGCATTGCCGATGAGGCCTATGGATTTGGCTTCCCCCTTCTTCAGAGCTTCTTCTACCAAGGTCATGGCTTCTTCAAGGTCGTTTACCACAACGTCCAGGTAACCGGTTTCCAAGCGCCGTTGGGCCCTCCATGGGTCCACTTCCACAATCAATCCTACCCCTTCGTTCATGGTTATAGCGAGGGGCTGGGCTCCTCCCATCTCGCCCAAGCCGGCGCTCAGGACGAATTTGCCTTTTAGGCTTGGCCATCCAGCTGACCTTGCAGCAGCGGCGAAGGTTTCGTAAGTGCCTTGGAGGATGCCCTGGGTTCCGATGTAAATCCAAGCCCCTGCCGTCATCTGAGCAAACATAATGAGGCCCATGCGTTCCAGTTCATCAAAGTATTCTTGAGTAGCCCAAGCGGGGACTAAATTGGAGTTAGCCATGAGGACTCTTGGGGCATCCAAGTGAGTGCGGAAAACTCCGACCGGCTTCCCCGATTGGATGAGCAAAGTCTCATCTGGTTCCATCTCTTCAAGGGTTCGGAGGATGGCCTCAAAGCATTCCCAGTTTCTGGCTGCTTTACCTCTTCCCCCGTAAACGATGAGGTTATCGGGGTCTCCGGCGACTTCGGGGTCAAGGTTGTTCATGAGCATTCGGTAAGGGGCTTCCAAGAGCCAGCTTTTGCAGTGTAGCTGGGTTCCCCTTGGGGCTCGTATTATCCTCTTAGGCATAGCCCACCTCCTCAAGTTGCAGTTTGATGGAGCAAAAAGCTACCGAAAAATTGCAGTGATTATTGCGGCCATTAGGGTTACCCACATGGTCACAAGCAAGCCGATAATCCATTTAGTGCGAGAGGAAACATCTTGCCTCAAAGCCTTAATCTCAGCTCCAAGTTCCTGCCTTACTCCCTCAATCCTGCCCTCAAGGTCCTTCCTTGTGGTCGTAAGCTCTTGCCTTACGGCTTTTACCTCAGCCATAAGCTCTTGCCTTACTCCCTCAATC
>CAYOIS010000079.1:0-9197 GCA_964404055.1 uncultured Anaerolineae bacterium
GCAAGTACATCCTCCAGGTCCTCTACGATAGCATTGCCGACATCGGCGGCAATGTGGCCAAGATGAAGCGGCCGTAATAGCAGCTTTCGTAGAGCCATGAATAGCCAGGGGCGAGGTAGATTCCACACCTCGCCCCTTTATTTTTAAAGCGAAAAGGCTCTGACCCCAATTCACCCAAGCCTGCTGGTGAAATGGGCAATTACCGCGTCCGCAGGGTATAGAATAGGCCGCAATAGAGCGCGAAGTTTGTTAAGTTATAGGTGAGCAGGGGGCCAAATTTTTTGACAAAGGTTTTACTATGGGTATATAATTCCTGGCGTGCTTAGGGAGGTAGGGCTATGAAGGAAAAAGGGGCAAAACTACGCCGAGAGGTTACTACTTGGGGTTCTTTTACTTGGGGTTACGCCGATGTGGGAGCTGATGTTTATGTGGCTTTGGGGCTGGTTATGGCCTCAGCTCAAGGGGCCACACCTCTTGCCTTCCTCATCGCTGGCTTAGTATACATAATGGTCGGTCTTGCTCATACTGAGCTGGCTGCAGCTTACCCTGTCGCTGGGGGAGGGCAATATTTCACCCTACGAGGCCTCGGCGATTTCTGGGGCCTCGTGGCTGGAGCAGCCTTGATGTTGGACTATACCGTGGATGTGGCCCTCTTTGCCATGGCTTCGGCTGGCTACATTAACTTCTTCTTCCCTCAAGTGCGCGAATTCGGCATGACTCTTGGCCCCTTCCACAACGTTAACCTCATTTGGCTGGCCGAAACTTTCCTCCTCATCATTCTTTTGGCCCTTTTAAACATAAAGGGCATCCGAGAATCTTCCCTCCTCAACGAAGTATTAGGGGCCTTGGACATGGTTATGGAGACATCCATCGTCGTAATCGGCTTTGCTTTCGCCTGGAATCCGGATTTATTCTTGCACCAATGGCGCACTCAGTTCCCCACTTTAGACAGGTTCCTCTATGCCATCTCTATAGCCGTTATATCTTATGTGGGCTTGGAGTCAGTTTCGCAAGCGGCGGAGGAGACAATACGCCCAAGCGCGGTTGTCCCTCGCACCTCTCTGGCTCTCATAATCGTGGTTCTGATGTTTGCCTTAGCCTTCCCAACGGTCGCATTAGGAATACTCCCTTGGCAAGATATAGCAGCCAGAGAGGGTGATCCTGTGGCCCTTTTGGCCAGCAAATTGCCTTTCGTTGGGTTCTTGGCTGGGCCAGCTGCCGCTATCTTAGCTGCTACCATTGTGCTTATTTCTGCTAACACTGGAATCATGGGGGCGAGCCGTTTGGCTTACGGCATGGCTGAAGCTGGCCTTATCGGTGAGGGGCTATCAGCTGTGCACCCCCGTTTCCATACCCCTATCCGAGCCATAATCCTTTTCTCCGGGGTAGCTGCTGCTGAAGCTCTCTTCGCTTTCCTAAGCGGCCGTAAAGCTATGGAGACTATGGCTGACATGTACGCCTTTGGAGCCATGTTGGCTTACTTCTTAGCTTCTGTGGCTTTAATTGCTCTGAGAATCAAAGAGCCACATACTCCCAGGCCTTATTGGGTTCCCTTAAACGTAAAATGGAAAGGGGTAGAAATACCCATCCCTGGGATTCTGGCCGTCATTGGGGCAGGGGCAATGGTGATAATTGTCCTTTGGACCCATGCCATGGCTCGGGTTGTGGGGCCACTTTGGGTTTTAGTTTGGATAATCTACTACATGTGGTACCGTGTCCGCAGTGGTAAGCCTGTTTTCCGCAGCTTGCCCAGGGATTGGAACAAAGAGCAAATACGCATCCTTGAGGAAGCCGGAGAATTGGAGGGCTTGGAAAAACTCAAGTGGGAATTGGCCAGGCAAGGGATAGGGTCATCGCAATGAGTAAAATCAGACTTGGCTTGGGCTTCATAATTATGCTTTTGGGGATAGCCATCATTGTGCGCAGCACAATGGTTGTTGTTGAGAAAGGCTTAGCCTTAAGCACCCTTTGGCAGCCCATCCTCTTAGGAAGCCTCATGATTGCTTACGGGATAAACCGATGGCGCAGTTGGCGAGTTAAGCCTTGAAGGCAGGAGGAATATATGGGGCATCCTTTGGGAGTGGCCATTGCTTTTTCCTTTGTAACAGTCCTACTGATAATTATCATTTGGATGCTGAGGCTACCTAAGCCGGCTCCTCCTGAGGCAGTCAAAGCCATCTACTCGGTGGAAGCTGTTCGCCGAATCTTAGTCCCCATCATTGAAGGGGTTTACTCTGAAAGGGCAGTGGAATTGGCTTGCCGGCTTGGGGAAAGGCAGAATGCACACATAATCCTTCTACATGTGATTGAAGTGCCTTACACCGTCCCCCTTGATGCCCCTTTGCCTGAACTGGAGAAGAAGGGGAGGAAAGCTCTGGAAACCGCCAACTTCATCGCCCTCCAGCACGGCTTCAAGCCCGAAGTCCACTTAATCCGTCACCGCTCTGCTTCCGAGGGAATCCTCAGCTTGGCCAGGCAAAGTGGAGTGGACCAAATCATTATGGGCATAGGGCTTAAGAAAGCTTCATACGGTGAAGGCATAGGCAGGACGGTCCGAGAAGTACTCAGGCGGGCCAACTGTGAAGTGATAATCTCCAAAATCCCTATAGGAGGGTAAAAATGGCGAAGGCAAAGGTCAAACTAACATACCCTCCGGAACTTGTGGATAAGCCTATCATCTGGGGGCTAATCCGCGAGTTCTCCTTCATCGTCAATATCCGCAAAGCAGAAGTAAAGGAAGAGTCGGCCTGGTTAGAAGTAGACCTGGAAGGGCAAATTGAGGAAATAGCTAAGGGCATTGAGTGGCTTAAAGCCAAAGGCTTAAAGGTTGAAGTTCTGGAGGAGGGGGCAAAATGAAAATTTTGATTGTAGGGTGCGGGCGATTGGGCTCTTACCTCGCCCTTTCCTTCAGCCGGGAAGGGCATTCCGTTACAGTTGTGGATGTGGACAAAGAAGCCTTGGCTTCATTGGGACCCGATTTCCAAGGGGAAACAGTGGTAGGGAAAGGAATTGACGAAGAAGTCCTTCGCCGGGCCAGGATAGAGGAAGCGGATGTCTTCATCGCCGCTACAGGGTACGATAACACGAACATAATGGCTTCTTACGTGGCGAAGGAGATTTTCAAAATCAAGAACGTAATAACTCGCTTGGATGACCCCAAAAAGGCTGAGATTTTCCGAAGCTTAGGCCTCAATGTCATCTCGCCGACAATTTTGGCTGCTGAAGGCATAAGAAAATGCGTGGAGGGATTGCTATGTACATCATTATCGTCGGCGGAGGAAAAGTAGGCTATTACTTAGGCAAATCCCTGTTAGAAAGTGGGCACGAAGTCCTGGTGGTGGAAAAGAACCCCAATCGGGCTAATTTCCTCACCGATGAGCTGGGGGCAGACCACGTATGGCTTGGAGATGGATGTGATTCCTCAACATTTGAGCAAATTGGCCTAAATAGGGCTGATGCGGTCATAGCTGTTACTGGGGACGATGAGGACAATTTGGTTATCTGCCTATTAGCCAAGCAGAAATTCGGCGTCCCATGGACCATAGCCCGGATTAACAATCCGCGCAATGCCAAAATTTTTGCCCACCTTGGGGTGGATGTTACCGTTTCCACCACCGAGGTCATAGAAGCCCAGATTCAACGTGCCCTCCCCATACCTTCCCTTGTCCACCTCCTTGCCCTCAAGAGGGGTGGGATAGAGCTTGTGGAAGGGAAGGTGGCTCCTGGCTCACCCGCTGACGGAAAGCGCATCCGCGATTTAGGCATCCCCGATGACGCTTTAGTTGTAATGTTAGTGCGGGATGACCAAACTATAGTCCCCTATGGCGATACAACCCTTATGGCCGGGGATGAAATATTGGCGGTAACTTCACCACAGAGCAAAGAGGTGCTCAAGAGGATAATTCTGGGCAAATAAAAGGAGGTAAGTTGGGCACACTATACGTGGTCGGAACTCCGATTGGGAATTTGGAGGATATAACGTTAAGGGCCCTGCGAATCCTCGGGGAAGTTAGCCTAATTGCTGCGGAGGATACAAGGAGGGCACGCAAGCTCTTGGAACATTACGGGATAAAGAAGCCTTTGGTAAGTTACCATGAATACAGCGGTAAGGGCAGGATAAAAGAGTTAATCAAGGCCTTGCAAAAAGGCGATGTAGCGCTCATCTCCGATGCGGGGATGCCTGGGCTTTCGGACCCTGGTTATTCTCTGATAAAGGCAGCAATTGAGGAAGGGATAAACATAGTGCCAGTGCCTGGCCCTTCGGCTTTGGTTACAGCTTTGGTAGTCTCCGGCCTTCCAACCCATAACTTTATCTACCTCGGCTTTCTGCCCAGGACCCCTTCCAAGCGGAAGGAAATTTTGGAATGGGCCAGCCGCCAACCCTGCACCATAATCCTATTTGAAGCCCCTCACCGGCTGCTGGAATGCTTGGAAGAACTCCTTGAATATTTGGGCGACCGCCCTATAGCTGTGGCCAGGGAGCTTACAAAGCTCCATGAGGAGATATGGCGCGGCACAATCCGAGGAGCTTTGGAGCATTTTGCGGAAAATCCACCACTCGGTGAATGCACGCTGGTCATAGGAGGGGCGGAAGAAGAACGCTGGGATGAGGAAACGGTTAAGGAAAGTTTGAAGAATCTCCTAAAGGAAGGGCTTTCGGTCAAGGAGGCTTCTAAACAACTGGCCGAAATTTCAGGCTGGCCTCGCCGTGACCTATACCGCTTGGGATTGAAGATGGCCGGTAAAGAATGAGCAAAATTTCCGGGAGAGGAGGGGAAATGCACATTTTAGATAACACACAGGCCTGGACCGAGTTTGACCGGGCGGGCATGCTTCAGCAAGTTTCTGGCTTACCGGAGCAGTGCCAAAAAGCTTGGGAGGATGCCCTTAGGTACACTCTGCCCTCCGATTACAGAGGGGCCAAAAACGTCCTCATACTCGGAATGGGCGGCTCAGCCATCGGTGGTGACTTGGCAGCGGCCATTGCCAAGTATGAATCCCCATGCCCAATAGCCGTGTGCCGAGATTACCGCATACCCTCGTGGGTTGGCCCTGAAACCTTAGTTATAGCCTCAAGCTACTCCGGAAATACTGAGGAGACATTGGCTGCCTTTCAACAGGCTCTGGAAGCGAAAGCTCGTTGTGTTGCGGTCACAACTGGTGGAAAGCTGGGCTCTTTAGCTGAGGAGAAAGGAGTACCACTTTGGCTTATAAACTACAAAGGCCAGCCTCGTTCGGCCATTGGCTACTCTTTACTTTACCTTCTGCGGATTTTGGAGCAGGCAAGCCTTGTGGAAGGTAAAACCGGGGAAGTGGAAAAAGCTGTGCTTCTGATGAAAGAGCTTAGGGAAAGGATAAAACCGGAAGTAGCTTTGGAGGAAAATCCGGCCAAAAAGCTGGCTTTAGACCTTTACGGGGCTATACCCGTTGTGTATGGGCCTGGGTTCTTGGCGCCGGTGGCTAAAAGGTGGAAGGGTCAATTCAACGAAAATTCAAAGAATTGGTCCTTCTACGAGGAACTTCCCGAGGCCCACCACAATGCCGTCTTAGGCTATCCTAATCCTGCTGAAAGCAAAGGTAAACTCATAGTAATTCTCCTCAACTCATCCCTTGAACATCCCAGGCACGAGGCTCGCCTAAAGATAACGGAGGAAGTGCTGTCCAAGGAGGGCATACCATATCGCTCAGTGCAAGTAGAGGGGGGTAATTTCCTGGAGCAAATCCTCTGGAGCGTGCATTTTGGGGACTTTGTAAGCTATTACTTGGCGATTTTGAACAAGGCCGACCCCCAATCGGTGGAGGTCATTGATTACATAAAAAGAAGGCTTGCTGGGTTAGGAGGTTAAAGTAAAGGCAATTGAAGGGTTCGTTTTCGCGCCTTTTGGCATTCGTCATTTTATTAAACCTTTTTCTCCTCAAGGCTTCGGCCGTTCCACCGGGCGAAATTTTTGATTACCAAGTTGAAAGCTTTGTTTCACCCCACCAGTTCAGCTTCACCATCTGGGAGACGAAAGCCCTTTGGCGGAAGCTTTCCAATTTTGCTTCGGGTTCTCCTTCGGACGAAAAGAGAGTGGTGATGGATTACTTTGCTTTGCTGGAAGAGATAAGCCGAAAGAAGGGCACTTTGTCCAAGCTTTATGCTTCGGAGAGGACGAGGTATTCGGGCTTGGCCATATGGTGGGTGGAGGAGGAGCTTAAAGGCTTAAGGCAGCGTCAGGCTGCCCTTAGCCCCAAGGTGGAGAAAATCCTTGCCAAGCAAATTTCCGAAATCTTGAAAGAAGAAGGCTTGACCACTTTAGGCCTAATCTGGCCCCCATTGAGCATTCAGTTTGAAAGCCCTCCCCATTATTTGGTTATTGCCCCCAGGGATGCATTGTTTGTCCGCAAAGGGATTTACCTTAAGCCCAAAATGACCTTGGGGGAGCAAGAGGCTTTGGAAGAAGAAATTGACAAGCTTTTCAACGTTTCTTCCCTGGTGGTTGAAGTAGGTGGATTGTCCAGCTATCCGGCCATGATTTTGGATTACCCATCCCTGGAGTTTGCCCTTAAAGCATCAGCGCATGAATGGATACACCATTACTTAGCTTTCCGGCCCCTCGGCTGGCACTATGACTATAGCCCTGAGATGAGGACGATTAACGAGACTGTGGCTTCCATTGCTGGGGATGAAATAGGCCTTAAGACCCTGCGTCGCTTCTATCCTGAGCTTGCTCCTCCCCTAAGGGAAGAGGAGGAAGAAGGAGGGAAACCGGTAATTTCCGAATTCCAGCTTCTCATGCGGGAAACACGCCTGAAAGTAGAAGAATTGCTCAAGGCCGGAGATATAGAAGGGGCCGAAAGGTACATGGAAGAGAGGAGGAAACTCCTAGTTTCCAAAGGTTATTACATCCGTAAGCTGAACCAGGCCTATTTTGCCTTCTACGGCTCCTATGCTGCCGAGCCCGGCCACCCGGACCCAATCGGGGAAAAGCTGAGGCTTTTGAGGAAGAAAGCTGGCTCTCTGAAGAATTTCATCCAGCTTGTTGAAGATATCTCCTCTCCCGGGGGCTTGGACAAAGCCTTAGAGCAGGTTCAGCGCCCCCAACCTTAAGCAGGGGATTGCTTCGGATACTCTACGCCTTCGTAATGACGAAAGTAGCTTCTCTTAACGAAACAACGCTTCGGAGAAAGGCTACCAGTGGAGCAAATAAAGCAAAACTGAGGTTCCTACCCCCATTAAAGCCCCTGCCAGCACTTCAAAGGGGGTATGGCCCAGAAGCTCCCAAAGGCGCTTCTCGCTTATCGGGTGGCCTTGGAATAGCTCTTCCAGGATTTGGTTCAGGATCTGAGCTTGGATGCTGGCTGCCCTTCGGACCCCTGCAGCGTCATACATCACGATGAGGGCTAAAATCAAGCTCAGGGCAAAGGCAGTAGAAGAGAATCCTTCCCAAAGCCCTGTTGAGGTGGCCAAAGCCGAAACTAAAGCGGAGTGGGAACTGGGCATTCCACCCGCACTTACCAAAATCCTGAAGTTAAGCTTCCCTTTTTGCCATCGCCATATGAAAAACTTAGAAACTTGAGCTATGCTCCAAGCTACGAAAGAGGAAAGCAGAATCTTATCGCCCATCTTCAAGCTCAAAAGGTTCGAGCAACCAATTACCCCCTTCGTCCAGCCGGATTTGCCGTATCCTAAGTTCTGCTTTCTCTAAAAGCTCCTCGCAGTAGCGGACCAGCTTCATCCCTTCCTCGTATAGAGCTATGGATTCCTCCAGAGAAAGGCCACCCGCTTCCAGCTTGCGGACTATATTCTCAAGCTTGCGGTAAGCTTCTTCAAAGGTGAGGGATTCCATACCTCCCCCCTTTTAAGGAGCGAGGTTTTGAACCATCCCTTCGGCTTGGCGGCGAACTAAGGCAAGGTGTTCTGCTGCTTCCGTATACCCCTCCCTTTCCAAGTCCCTGGTCACCTCATCCATCAAGCTTAAGAGCTCTTTATCAACCAGCGAAGCATTGTCCTCAAGAAGGCGCTTGGTTTCATCGGGGTAAGAGGCATCCATTAGTTCATTCACAAGCCTTACCCTGGGTGGTGCCTTTCGCCGGATAATCTCCACAGCTTTTTCGGCTAAAGAGGCGAGGGCTTGGAAGGTTTCTTCATCCTCTTGCTCCTTGGCCCATTCCATGGAAGCTGCCAGAAGCTCTAAAAAGGCCATGTTTATGTCTTCGGCCCTTTCCTCCAAGGTTTTGAGCCGGTCTTTGCTCTCCCAGACCTCGCGCAGAAGGTCCCTGGCTTTGGTCATAACTGCCCTTACCTCGGCATCTTGCCGAGCCGTTATGTCCAAGAGTTGGTCTCTTAGGTCCCTTAACCTCTGCGCTTCCTCGGCTTTCCCTTCAGCCTCGCGCTTATCAATACGCTCGGCCAGGTCGCGGTAAAATTCGTAATCTAGGACCGGCCTTATCCGGGCGACGGCGTTCTCCAGCTCCTCGCCCTTAAGCTCTAAAAGCTCGCTTATCAGGGTTTCCCTTGCCTCTTCCATCCTGCGGTTCAGGAATCTTTCCACTTCCCTGCGGATGCTCTCAAGCTTGTCTATGAGTTCCTGCTCTTTCCTCCGATAAGCCTCAGAGACAAATCCGGCAAGCACTCTGAAGAACAAGGGGTCAAGGAGGTAAATGTTGCTTTCCAAGATTTTGTTCCATTCCTCCTGGGGGGAAGCCAGTAGTGCTTCCACTAAGCCAATGCGCATCTCCTCGGCGATAATTTCCTCGTAAGGGATGTCTTCGGCCTTGATTATCTCCTCCAGGAAGCTTTTGAAGGTTATGAAGACCTTGGGCTGAAGCAGGTAAGCTTTCCGCTCCTCCTGGGGTATGGAATTTATAAGCTGATTGGTTAGGTCGCCGATTATCCTTTGGCGTTCCAGGTCGCTTGTACCTACCTGGGCCGACAGGTATACGAAGGCGAGCTCTTTTTCGGGGTTGTAGTAATAGATTGGGACATTTAAGGTCCCACCGGCTCCGCAGTAAGGGCAAACTGCCAGGTTAAGTCTTCCCCTTATGAGGAGCTCTCGTAGTTCTGGATTTCTGGAGGCATCCACAAGGTTGTGGACCACAACTGTGAACTTTTGCCTGCACCTGGGGCAGGTCACTAAAGCTGTTTTAGGCATTTCTCTCTCCTTAAAGGTTTGAGCACATTATACCCCTAAAAAGGGCAAGGCGCAACCCCAATT
>CAYOIS010000080.1:0-9163 GCA_964404055.1 uncultured Anaerolineae bacterium
TGGGTTAGCATTTCCCCCAGAACCACTAAATCTTCGGTAGGTAGGTAGCTGCCAGCGGTGGCATCAAAGAGGATTTGGGCCGATGGGCCAAACTCCTCATCGGCTAAGTTCAGGACAACCGCCAGCCAAAGCCTTGGGAACATCCGGAAGAGGAAAGATGAATCACCGAAGGAAAGCCTTTCCCCTCCAAGAGCTATGGCTGCTTTCTCAAAAGCCTCTTTGTCCCTACCAAAGGTTTTGGCCAACTTTAAGCTCGTACGAGCCTGAAATACAGGCCAGTAGCCTTGACCTCCAGGAAACTCACGGAATGAAACCCAATGGTCAGCTGGGCGAACCCCTTCAGCGGTGAGGAGGTAGTGAAGGATAAGTAGAGTCACTACGATGGAGGGGCTTTCCCCTGTCTCTTCCTCCGTGACAATCCCTTCGGGGTAAGTCACTCGGTAGCGCTTACCCCAGAAAGGAACCAGCCACTCGCCACTTTTGAGGTCTATCTCACGGTAGTCAACCGCCGCTTTGAACGCCGTCTCCCAGGGGTCCACAGCAGCTATTTCCCTTTTGGCCTTTTCCAAGGCCGGCTTGTAGCTCTCTTCACGAGTCCGGATTTGTATCTTGGCAGGCATGTTACCTCCTTCAGCGCATTTTTACCACTATGTCGCTTATTATGTTAGCCGCCTCATCTCCCCGATCAGCAGCATTGGAGAGATGGCGGTAAAGTTCCCTTAGCTTTAAAACTTGGGCAATGTGTTCAGGGTCCAAAGGGCCTTTGAAAAGCTCAGCGATTGCCTCACGATATATTGTTTCCATCTGATTTTCCAAAGTTTTGGCCCTTATCGCATGGTCATTTGCCACATCTGGATGCTTCTCAAGCCTGAGCACTGCTAAATATAGCTCGCTCGCTGCTTCCTCCAAAAGGGCTACCATTTTCTGGAGGTAATGGTTGGGCTTAACTCCTAAGATTTCCATCTCATCTACAGTGGTGTAGGCGTAATCAATAACATCGTCAATAGCCCTGGAAAGGGCAAATAAGTCCTCTCGGTCAATTGGGGTGACGAACGTGCGGTTTAGCTCGTCCACCAAGATGCGCCTTATTTCATCAGCCTCCCTCTCGGCTTGGATAACTTTCTGGGCTTTGTGGTAATCGGGCTCTTTCATGTATTCTTTCAGGCTTTGAAGGCCCTCAAGGGTCTTGGCCGCCTGTTCTGCAAGCAGTTTCAGGAATTTATCTTCCCTCGGCTTGAAGAAGTCCAATATCCCCATCCTTAACCCTCTGACTTCCCCCTAATATGTCATTGCGAGCCCCGAATGGGGCGAAGCAATCTCCCCCGATGGCTGGGAGATTGCTTCGGGCACTTCGTGCCCTCGCAATGACGCTATGGCATCAAAGCCATTCCTCCCCTTCAGCCCAAACCTCTTTCTTCCAGATTGGTGCGATTTCTTTTATGCGCTCTATGGCATAGCGGGCAGCGTCAAAAAGGCCCTCTCGGTGGGCCCCAGCCACGGCTATGACCACACTGGTTTCCCCAACTTCCAGCTTACCTATTCGGTGGACAATGGCCACATCTTCAACCTGAGGCCATTTTTCCCTAATCTCTTGCCCGATTTGGGCCAGTATTTGCTCAGCCATTTCCGGGTAAGCTTCGTATTCCAGGTGAAGCACTTTCCGGCCCAGGTTTTCGTTCCGCACTACTCCAACGAAGAGGACTATCCCCCCAATGGATGGTGCACTAACTCTGGCCATGACTTCATCGGCAGATATAGGGGAGTGGGTTATCTCAAATTTTTTGGCTCCCCCACTTACTGGCGGGAAAACGGCCAGTTCATCGCCATCCTTAAGGGGGTCTTGCAGCTTGACATACCTTTTGTTGAGGGCGAAGAAGGCTCTTCCCAGGAGCTCTTCAAGCGAGGGGAAGCGCTGGGCAAGGGTATTGAGGGCGTCTTGAACCGAAGCTCCGTCGGGTAGGTCAAGCCAGAGTTCGTTTGTCCCTGCTCTTTCCCTGTAGAGGGCGAAAAGTTTAACCTTCACTTTCATCGCTTGCCCCTTTTCACTCAAGGATTATGTCCCCGCTTTTGCCACCGTGCTTCTCTACAAGGCGGATGTTCTGGATGCGTATGGTCTTTTCCACCCCTTTGGCCATGTCGTAAACGGCAAGGGCTGCCACGCTTACAGCGGTTAGGGCTTCCATCTCTACCCCTGTTTTCCCCGTTGAACGCACAGTAGCGGTGATTTCAATGCAGCTTTTTTCTTCGTTTATGCTTAGTTCTACGTCTATGTGGCTTAGAAAGAGTGGGTGGCAGAGGGGGATGAGTTCGGGAGTGCGCTTAGCAGCCATGATTCCGGCCAATCTTGCCACCGCAAACACATCCCCCTTCGGTAGGTTCCCCTCCTTTACGAGGCGCAGGGTCTCCGGGTTCATGTGGACTTCGCCTTTGGCTATAGCTACTCTTTCAGTATCGGGTTTATGGCCTACATCCACCATCCGGGCTTGGCCTTTTTCATCCAAGTGGGAAAGCTTCATTTCAGCGCCTCCCTCTGGGCTTGGAAAAGCTCTTGGAGGCCTTCCCAAGCCATGTCCAGCATTTTCTGAAAGGTTTCTCTGGAGAAAGGTTTGCTTTCGGCTGTGCCCTGAATTTCCACAAGCTCCCCCTTTGAAGTCATGACCACGTTCATATCTACCTCAGCCCTTGAGTCTTCCTCGTAGGTTAGGTCCAAAAGTGGTTCTCCGTTGACGATTCCCACGCTTATGGCTGCTACTTGGGTTTTGACGACACCGCGTGGTGGAATCAGCCCCTTCTGACTTAGCTCCCGCAGGGCCAGGACAACGGCCACGAATCCTCCGGTTACAGAGGCAGTGCGAGTTCCACCATCGGCTTGGAGGACATCGCAGTCCACGGTTATGGTGTGCCCTCCGAATTTGTCTAAGTCAAAAGCTGCCCTCAAACTTCGGCCTATGAAGCGGCGTATCTCTTGGGTGCGACCGCTCAAGCCTCCAGTTTCCCGTGGCGTTCGCTCAAGGGTAGAGCCGGGTAGGAGGGAATATTCAGCGGTGAGCCAGCCTTCCCCTTTGCCCACAAGCCAACCCGGGAGCGATTTTTCAAAGGTAGCCACACATAAGACCACGGTGTCCCCCATTTCTATGAGGACCGAGCCTGGGTGGTATTTTATGAATCTTGGTATTATGCGCACCGGCCGGATTTTGTTGGGAGGGCGTCCGTCGGGGCGCATGTTTTATCCCACTTTTGCTCCGCAGTTTGGACAGAATTTGGCCCCTGGAGGGAGTGGGGAGCCACACTGGGAGCAGAACCCGCCTGCTTCCTGCTTCGCCCCGCAATTGGGGCAGAATTTGGCATCGGCAGGGATTGAGGCCCCACAGCTTGGGCAGGTCTTAGTTGGAGCAGCTTTTGCAGCCTGCATGGCTTGGGAAATCATCCCTGCCATCATAGCCCCCATTCCAACTCCAGCTCCAAGGCCGAGCCCGAGTTCCGCTGGTCCAGCGGCAGCCCCTTCCCTCGCTGCCAGGTCTCCCATGGCCCTGGCCGCTTTGAACTGGAGGTATTTCTGCATATCGCCTATGGCTCCCATCGCCGCTCGCTCATCAATAGCCTTAGCCGTCTCTTCGGTAGGAGTGATGGAGAAGACGTAGAAGGTCTTGAGGTTCAGGCCTAAGGAGGCGAAATCGTCCTGGAGCTTGGCTTTAGTGGCTGCGCTTAGCTCATCGTAAAGGGAGGGTAGGTCAAAGAGGGACCTGCCAGCTTCTCCCAGGAAATCGGCGAACTTTGAGACTATCATGCTCCTCAGGAAACCCTCTATTTGGGAAGTCTCGTAAAGCCCCTGAGCTCCCACGATTTTGTTCACAAAGAGTTGTGGGTCGGAAACCTGCATGGAGTAGGTTCCGAAGGCTCTTAGCCTGACCATTCCCAATTCGGCATCGCGCATGGCTATGGGCTCCGGTGTTCCCCATCTCATGTCCACGAACTCCCGCATGTTGACGAAGTAGACCTCGGCTTTAAAGGGGGTTTCACCTCGGAAGGCCAGGCCGATTAGGTTTACCAGGAGAGGGATGTTAGCGGTGGTGATGGTGTGGCGTCCGGGCCCGAAGACGTCCAAGGCTTTGCCGTCTCGGAAGAAGACGGCCGTCTGGAATTCTCTAACTATAAGTTGGGAGCCTATCCTAAAGTCGCCTGAGCCTGTTGGTGGGAAGCGCCTCACTATTTCCCTTTCCGCCATGTCTGGCATTTGGATTATATCAAAAATTCTCGCCATCTTCTTTCCTCCTAAAAGGAATTTTTCTTTTGCCCCGGAGGGCACGCTTTTTAACTTGAACCCCCTGGAACCTCCTTTTACCCCCTCGCAAGGGGTTGTGAGGGTATAAGCACACCATCCACACCCCCTGGAGGGGGCGAAGCCTTTTCCACCCTGGTTTTCCCGCCTTTTACTTTATTTTAAAGCTTTCCACCATCTCCACAAAGTAGCTGAGCCAGAGGTCCTCTTCCTCCGTTGGGGCAATGGTTACGATTACGTAGGCCTTATTGCCTCGTACAGTCACCAGGAGAATGGAAGAATTCTTTTTGCCCTCTTCCTCAAAGGTCACGTCCACTTCCCACCATTCAATCTCATCGGAGGAGAATGGGCCGGAGTAGGAGACTTCCAAGGTTGGGTAATCCTCTTTGAGTGATTGGATAACTCCTTCCGCTATTTCCTGGGATGTGCCTTCGGGGTTTCCCATAACCCCTACCGCAAGGAGGGCCGCAGGTGAGCCTTGGAATTTTACATTATCTTCCTCCTCCAAAACTTCCCAGTCTGCGGGGTACAAGATGGAGAAGCCGAGGGAATCGCTGGAGTAAAGCTTCATGTTAGAGGGGGCTGTGGCCTCTTTGCTTACAGAGAAATCAACGGTTCGGGCAAGGTTGCCGTCCAGGTAGATTTCCACGGTGTAATTGCCTTCGGTTAAGGCGGGGCTTGGCTCAAGGTAGAAGTCCACGTAGGTATCGGAGGCATTTTTCTCAGCGACAAAAGTCGTAGTCAAGTCTTCCAAAAGCTTGCCTTCGCGGTACCACTTGGCCACCAGGCGGGAATAAATCCCTAAGTCAGCATTGACGGAGCAGTGGATTGTTTCATCCGGAGCAAAGACTGTGGCAAGCTCCACAGGCCTCTGGTCTTCGTCTACTTCCCTGGCCAGCACCACTTTCTTTACCTTTGATGGAATTGCTTCTTTAGGCGGCACTACGGAGAAGGTTTTCTCCCCAGCGGCCTGGTCATTGAGGTAAATTTTCACCCGATATTGGCCTATCGGCCAGTATTTTTCGGGCTTGAGGTTGAAGCCGATGTAGCCAGAGCCGGCTTTTTCGGCGGTGTAGGTGGTTTCGTTTATCAATTCTTCACCGTAGAACCACGAAGCCTTTACAACATCGCCCTTTTTGATGCTGGCCACATTGACCGAGCAGTAGAAAGGTTCGGTTGGGTAAAATTCGGCGGTTTCTTTTACCGGCTTGTAATCTGCGGTGAGTTCTTTGGCCAAGGTTAAGCCTTTTACTTCCGGCGTAGCCGGTTTAACCGATATGCATGCAATCAAGGTTACGGCCAAAGCTGCTATGGCAATTGGCAAAGCGATTTTCTTAGACATTATTCCTCCAATATGCGTTTTAGATTAGCTGCTCCTTCATCGGCAGCTTTTTCGTTCTGAGCTAAAAGTATTTTCTCGGCGACCTTTCCTAAGACAGCCACGGGTATTGAGTATTCCAAGCGGAGGTGGATTTTTGTGCCCTCCCCTTCAGGCTCCAAAGTCCAAGCCCAAGTGCTTATGGCTCCGCCTTTTGTTTCTACTACGTGGCGGTGGGGCGGGTCATGCTCCACCACGTGTCCGGTCCCATGGAAGGAAATCCCCGCCATCTTGTAGGTCCATTCCCATGTAGCTCCAAGCCCCTGGCCTTGAAAGTTACGGCTTTCCACCAAGCCAGGAAGCCACTCTGGGTCCTTGGAGTGGTCGGCCAAGAGGGCAAAGACTTTTTCTACGGGTGCTTTTACCCAAAAAGTTCGCTCTATCACGGGCATGTTCATCCTCCTTCGCTGAAGCTCAACACCGCCTCTTGGCGTTTGAGGAATGTGGCCAAGAGGCTATCGGCCTCGGAAATTATGCTATTTATGGCTGAGATGAGTTCTTCACCCTTTTCAGCCGTTTCCTTAAGGCTTTTGGCGGAGGAAAGCATCTCTTCGGCTTTCTCCAAGATTGAGAGGTCAAATTTGTACAGGGCATCAAGCTCTTCCTCTCGGATTTTGACCGCATCAAAGAAGCCGCTGTAGCCGTAGGCGGCAGTTTTGAGCCGGTCTATGGTGTTTTGAAGCTTCATGATAGCCCGCTCCAGGTCATCCAAGAGGCCGATTTTGCCCTTTTGCATGACCGTGATTTGGGTTTCTTTAATTAAGCTGCGGGCTTCTTCAAGGATAGAGGCTATGTGCTGGCGGAGGAGCCGATCTGTCTCTCGACGTATCTCCTTTTCTTTGTATCCTTTGAAGCCGGGTATGCTTAAGGCCAACTTCTCCAGTGCTCTAAGTTTTACCTCCATATTTTCCTCCTTTCAGTTTTGAGCCATGGACAGCAATCCGCCATCCCAGGTTAACTAAAAAATTTAAAGGGTAAGCCGACCAAACCCAAACGTATAGAAGCACTACTCTTCCTTACCTCCTTAAAGTATTTCGCCAACTTTTGGCCAGCTTACCCTGGCTACTTCTTCTCTTGCTGTTCCCTCTCTTTGCGAGCTTGCTCAATTATGACCTGGGCAATGTGTGAGGGGACTTCTTCGTAATGGGAAAATTCCATGGAGAAGATGCCCCGGCCTTGGGTCAAGGAGCGAAGCTCGGTGGCATAGCGCTGCATTTCGGCTAATGGGACTTGAGCCTTTATCACCGCCGTGCCCTTCTTCTGCTCAATCCCCATTACTCTGGCCCGCTTAGTGTTAAGGTTGCCCAGGACATCGCCAGTGAACTGTTCTGGGACAGTTATGGTTACGTTCATGATGGGTTCAAGGAGGATTGGGCCAGCTTGTTCCATAGCTTTCTTGAACCCAAGGTGAGTTGCTATCTTGAAGGCAAGCTCAGAAGAGTCCACTGGGTGGTAAGAGCCATCGTAAAGGACGGCCTTTATGTCTACAACCGGGAAACCGGCTAAGACGCCGCTCTGGATGGCTTCTTTCAAACCCTTTTCCACTGCTGGGATGTACTGCTTGGGGACTGCTCCGCCGAAAATTTCCTCGGCGAATTCAAAGCCTGCTCCTCTGGGGAGTGGCTCAAGCCTAAGCCAAACATCTCCATACTGCCCGCGGCCTCCTGTCTGTTTCTTGTATTTTCCTTGGGCTCTCGCCACCTTGGTTATGGTTTCGCGGTAAGGGACTTTAGGGAGAGAGGTGATGACCCCTACTCCGAACTTGTCTTGGAGCTTGCGGATAGCGATATCAACGTGAGATTCGCCCATGCCTGAGAGGATAGTCTCGCCAGTGGAAAATTCACGCTTTACTTGCAAAGTCGGGTCTTCTTCTACCAAGCGGTTTAAGACATTGCTGAGCTTATCAAGGTCGGCTTTGGTTTTGGGGGCCACGGCTACAGAGAAAAGTGGTTCGGGATATTTTATGCCTGGTAAGACCACAGGATAATTCTTATCGCACAACGTGTCCCCGGTTACGGTGACTGTGAGCTTAGCTACGACCCCAATGTCACCTGGTCCCACTTGCTTTACTGGGGATTGCTCTTTACCTCTCAGGAAAAAGAGCTGTCCTATGCGTTCTTCCTCTCCAGCGCGGGGGTTGAAAACCCTGGAGTCAGAGTACATGACACCGGAGTAGACTCGGAAGTAGGAGAGTTTGCCTACGTAGGGGTCGGCGAAAGTTTTGAAGATCAGGGCGGCCAATGGGCCGTTTTCATCGGCCTTTAGGACTTCACCGCTTTCCCCAACCTTTACCTCAATTTCTGCTGGTGAGGGGAAATAATCTACGATCGCATCCAGAAGTTGCCTTCCGCCTATGTCCAATGTAGCGGCACCGCAAAGTGCCAGGATAAGCTTGCGGTTCTTGACCCCGAAAGCAAGCCCTCTTTTTATTTCTTCCTCGGTCAAAGCTTCGCCTTCCAGGTATTTCATGATGAGTTCATCTTCGCTTTCGGCGGCAGCTTCCAGAAGTTTAGTGCGGTATTCCTCGGCTAAGTCCTTGAGATTGGATGGAATTTCCTCTTCCCTGGCTTCCGGGCCGACGTAAGCTTTCATCTTGACAAGGTCTATAACTCCCGAAAAAGCGGCCTGGCTTCCCAACGGGAGCTGAATGGGGATAACATTAACGCCGAATTTTTCCGCTACTTCACCCACAACTCGCAGGAAATCGGCGTTTTCCCTGTCCATCTTGTTGATGAAGACAAAGCGCGGTAGCTGGCGTTCATCGGCGTAGGACCAGACCATTTCAGTTCCCACTTCTACACCGGCGGAGGCGTCCACCACTACGATGGCGGCATCAGACACTCTTAAAGCCCCCAGGACCTCGCCCACAAAGTCCATGTAGCCTGGGGTGTCCAGGATATTTATCTTGCATCCGCGCCATTCGCAAGGCAGGATAGAAGTATTAACGGACATCCTGCGCCTTATCTCTTCAGGGTCATAGTCTGAGACAGTATTACCCTCTTCCACCTTCCCCAGCCTCTTTATAGCTCCGCTATCGTATAGCAAAGCTTCAGAAAGGGATGTTTTACCTGCTCCTCCGTGAGCAATCAAGGCCACGTTCCTTATAAGCTCTGGCTTCATCCGCTTCCCTCCAAAAGTTTTTTGCGATGTCTATTTTAACCTGTAAAACCATCCTTGTCAAAAGAGGCCGTGGTGGACCAGTGAACAGAATTATATAGTTCACAAACCCCGCTCGGAGCAAGGAGGCTTCTGAGCGGTCGTCCAGTTCTTAATTTAGAGGTTCTGTAGCTGTAGCCAGTGCTTCCAGTTCCCGGCCGTAGCAGGCCCAGTCGTTCCGGCGGAGGCACTCTTGCACCGCCAGGTAATGGGCCACGCGGAGCGGACCAGCACAGCTACGTCAGCAGAGGCCGAACTTTGTCCAAAGAGGCTGACTCCAGTCGGCATGATTGGACGAAATTTTTGACAAAAAACTGCTTTGCGGTTAAAATTCAAAAATAAGAGGGGAA
>CAYOIS010000081.1:0-8987 GCA_964404055.1 uncultured Anaerolineae bacterium
TTAAAATTTGGCAGAAGCTTAGGCCTGGTCTATAATCACTCCCCGGGGGTGCGGGCCCGAAGCAATCTCCCACCGATTGTTAGAGATTGCTTCGCTTCGCTTGCAATGACAGGATGGTTCATCAAAAGCGATGTTGGCAGCGATAATCGTAAGCTATAACGTCCGCCAATACCTTGAGCGCTGTCTTGAGACGCTCTTGGCTGACCTCGCCTCCTCAAGGGTGGAAGGGGAGGTCTGGGTCTTTGACAATGCTTCAACCGACGGAAGCCAGGAAATGGTAAAGGAAAAATTCCCCGAAGTCAAGCTCCATGCTCATGAAGCCAACATAGGCTTCGCTTCGGCCAATAACTTTGTGATGCGAAAGCTTTTAGCTTCCCATTCTCCACCCGATTACTTCTTCATCCTCAACCCCGATACCGAAGTCCTCCCTGGAGCAGTCAGAACGCTTTTGGAGTTCATGGAAGAAAACCCGCGTGCAGCCTTGGCCAGCCCTAAGCTTCTTAACCCCGATGGCTCCATTCAGCCTTCGGCTTTCAAGTTCCCCGGCCTTGTCCAGACCTTCTTTGACTTTTTCCCAATCCATCCTCGCCTTTATTCTTCTCCTTTGAACGGCCGCTATCCCGGTTTCCTCTACCGGAGGGGAAAGCCTTTCGCCATAGACCACCCCCTTGGGGCTGCTATGCTTGTCCGCCGCAAGGCTGTAGAAGAGGTTGGGCTCATGGATGAAGGCTTTTTCATTTACTGCGAGGAGATTGATTGGTGCCTTCGGTTCAAGAAGGCCGGTTGGCTCATCTACTGCGTTCCCCAGGCCGAGGTCATACATCACATCGCTAAGAGCACTTCTCGCTTTCCAGAAAAGGCGATGGTTGAGCTCTGGAAGAGCCGTTACCGGTTTTTCTCCAAGCACAAGGGGCCATTGTTCAGGCAAGCTTTCCAGGCATTGGTGAACTTAGGCCTGGATTATTGGGCCGTGCGGGATTCGCGCTTGGCGAAAAGGGGGCTCATAAGCCCTGAGGAGCTGAGCAGGCGTTTGGAAACTTACAAGGCCATAAGGGGTATCCTGAACCTATGAAGGGAATCACTGCCCTGGTCCTGACCTTGAACGAGGAGGATAACATAGCCGAATGTCTCAAGACCCTGGTTTGGGCCGATAAAGTTCTGGTCCTGGATTCCGGAAGC
This sequence comes from uncultured Anaerolineae bacterium, assembly GCA_964404055.1. Lineage (GTDB taxonomy): Bacteria > Chloroflexota > Anaerolineae > SpSt-600 > SpSt-600 > SpSt-600. The sequence continues at coordinate 1,180 of CAYOIS010000081.1, forward strand.
ACTGACCGCACGGTGGAAATCGCCCAAAGTCTGGGAGCTCAGGTCTTCTTTCACCCCTTCAAAAATTATGCCGACCAGCGCAACTATGCCCTCGGCTTAATCCAGACGGAATGGGTCCTTTTTGTAGATGCCGATGAGAGGGTGCCTCCGGAGCTGGCCGCGGAGATTCGGGAGGTAGCGGAGGAGGAAGGGTTCTCCGGGTGGTGGGTTCCGCGCAAAAACTACATCTGTGGCCGTTGGATACGCCACGGTGGCTGGTATCCCGATTACCAGCTTCGCCTCCTGCGTCCGGAGAAAGCGCGCTATGACCCGGCTTGGGAAGTGCATGAGATTGTGGTGATTGAGGGTAAAACGGGCTACCTCCGCAACCACCTCATCCATTACAATTACCGAACTTGGGGCGAGTTCATCTCTCGCCAGAAAGCATACCTTCCCCTTGAGGTTAGGACTCTGCGGAAGCGTGGGATGAAGGCTAAGGTTTGGAGTCCCCTATCCATGCCCATACGAGAATTTTGGCGGCGCTACATCCGGCTTGAGGGCTACAAAGATGGACTTTACGGCTTAATCTTGGCCTCAATTTTGGCTTTTTACACGATGCTTGCTTACGGATTCCTTCTCAAACCAGAAAAGCCATCGGCCTGAACGCAATCATGCCCCTTTCAAACCTCGCCTTGGGCAAACCCCACTCATCGGTGGAGGGGTCTTCTACGGGGTAGCCAAGGGGTCCTTCGGCCCCGCCTTTTTCGTAGATGTAGTAATCCCTTATGGGTCCGTAAAGGATGTAAGCCTTTGAGGTTCCGTCCCTAAGCATTATGATGGACTTAAAGGAGCCATCTGGCCGCTGGAAATCTTGGACCCAGCCGTTCCCCCAGCGGTGGACTGGCACTCCGCCACCGTTGTCAAATGGCAACCCGAGGTTCTTTTCCCCTCCGTGCCTAAGGTAACACTCAATTATCGGCCAATAGATGCGGCCGGAGGCATCCCTCCCTACCGAAGGTGGGACATCCAGAAGTGCTGGGTTTCGGGACATGTTGGCCCACTCTTGAAAGCGGTAGTATATTGGCTTGCGGGCAAGAGCACCGAGGCCAGCTTGGGTGTAAAGGCCTTTGGTGGTTCCGGGGAAATCCCTGAGGCAGAACCATATGATAGCTTGAACTCTCCAATCCTTGAGGAGGGTATAGAAGGCTGCAGCCATCGCCGCTGCCTGAAAATCGTCCCCCTGCTCCGAATCCCACCCAATTTCTGAGACGTAGATTCGGGTTGAAGTTGATTTCCCTTCGTAAATGGTTATGCTTTCCCAGATGGCATTGAGGTAGGTTTGTAAGGTGGCTTGAATGTATTCCGGGCTTTTGTCCCGTGTCTGGCCTATGTAAGGGTGGTACCCAACCCCATCAAGTGGGTAGGAGCCGAGGGAGCTCTTTACTTCTCCCCATCCCAATTCCCTTATCCCATAGTAATACATCTGGCGCAAGTACGATGCTCCAGTATCGGCCCCTGTGGGGAGGTCGTGGGCCAGGATAGGGCCAGAGATTATGCGGACGTTGAACGTCGGCTTGACCGCAAGGTATACCTCTTTCTGGATTCGCGCCATCCAGTAGGGGTGGAAGAGGCTTGTGGTTCCGCCGAACCAGCTGTTGGGCTCGTTTATAAGCTCAAAAGCCCATACCCGGTCGTGGAAGTGCTCCACAATGGCATAGACGTTTTCCACATACTTCCGTAGCCACTCCTCAGCTCCGGGGCCTGGGGTCTTGCGGCGGAAGTTATCTCCGGGGCCGGGCTTAACAGATTCCAAGCCCACAAGGCCGTATATGGCCACATTCTTGGCCAAAAGCCCGTCCACTATGGCGTCAAAAGTCTCAAACCATGTCTTGCCACAATAAAGGGAACGGTCCGTTGGAGAATTCCACGGGCCGAGGATGAAATTGAGGCGAACCATGCTGGTTCCGGTCTCGGCTATGATTCTCGGTTCGGCCATTTGAGGGGCAGGACAGCCTGTCGGTTCAAGTGGGCTATTGCCATCAAGCCCAATCTTAGACGAAGGAGCAAGAGCCATTTTCATCCCTCCTCAAGGATTTTGCTGTAGACCTCAAACGTTTGCGAAGCTATCACTTTCTGGGTGAACCTTTCCAGAACCCTTTCCCGGCCCTTTTGGGCGAAGTAAAGGCGCAGGCTCTCATCGGCCATGAGCTTGAGGATTGACTCCCTCAAGGCTTCCGCATCCCCTTCGGGGAAGATGAGCCCTGCATCTCCTATGACGTTGGGGATTTCTCCGCAAGTGGAGCCTATAACCGGAACACCGCAGGCCATGGCTTCCACCAATACCCGCCCGAACTGTTCCTTCCAATTGGGCTTTGACAAGGAAGGGAGGACTAATATGTCAAGCTGGCGGTAGAAATCGGGGAGTTGCCAGGAGGGGAGGAAAGAAAGGAAGGAGGTACGCTCAGAAATTCCGAGTTCGGAGGCAAGCCTTTCCAGCTCCTGGCGCTTCGGCCCAGTCCCCAAAATGAGCAATCGCCAATTTCCCTTTACCCCAGCCATGGCTTTGAGCAATAGGTGAACTCCCTTTTCCTCCACAAGCCTTCCCGCATAGCCTATGGTGAAAGACCCTTCTTTTTTCTGGGCAGGGCCAGGCTTGAACGTTTCTTCGTCCACTCCAAACTGCGGTATCAGGCTTATCTCCCCTCGGTATCCCTTGCGCCTCAGAACTTCCATGGCCTCTTTGTTCCCGGCGATGGCCCAGGAGGCCTTTCGGTAATTGTACTGCTCAAACCAGGAGAAGGGCGGGGGGTAAAGGCGGTAGAGGTTCTGCCAAGTGAAGAAAAGGGCCTTGGCTTTAGCCCTCTTAGCCAGCACCATCGCTTGGAAGGTGGCCAGGTTGTATGGCTCTTCGTCAATATGGACCAAGTCCGGCTTGATAGAGCGCATGTAGAACGGGAGGCGGAGGTAGAAGTGGAGGTGGTAGTTGCCATTGAGGACGAGGCTGTCTACCAGAAGCTCGTAGCCTTCTGCCCCTTCTTCCAAAGGCAAGACTCCTCTCTCATCCCGCCAGAACTTGGGGACTACGAGGAACATTTCGGCTCCTAACTTGGCCAGCTCTTCAAGCTTCTTGCGGTAGGCTTTGAGGACGCAAGCTTTGGAAACCATCAGGACACGCATGCTTGGCCCTCTTTTACTTCCACTTCTTCAAGGATTCCCCATACCCCCCTTTCAGGCCCCTCTTCCGATTCGCTAACTTTCTCTTCCCTGAGAGCTACCAGACGCACGGGGGTTATGACGTTGGAAAGGGGATGCGGGCTTAAGGCATAGACCCGGATGTAATTATCGGTGAGGCCAGTGCAGAGGTAAAGGTCCCCGTGGCGTTCTGGCGTTTCCCAGAGAACTTCCATAGTGCGGCCGAGGAAGCGGGATTGGAAAGCCCTTTCGCTCCGCCTTCCGATTTCGGCCACGAGCTTCTCCCTCTTTCTCTTGATTTTCCCAGGAACTTGGCCTTTCATGGAGGCAGCCGGTGTTCCAGGGCGAGGGGAATAGGGGAAGACGTGGATGCGGGCAAATTGCATTTTCTCTATGAACTCAAGGCTTTGGCGGAATTCCTCATCCGTTTCCCCCGGGAAACCTACCATGACATCCGTGGTCACGGCTAAATCTGGGATAGAGGAGCGGGCTTGTTCCACAAGGCGAGCATATTGAGCTGTGGTATAGCGCCGCCCCATCCTCTTCAAAGTTTCATCGCACCCGCTCTGTAAGGGCAGATGCAAGTGCCGGCAAAGTCTTGGGTCCTGCCATAGAGAGAAGAAGTTCGGGGGTATATCCCAAGGCTCAAGGGAAGAAAGCCTCAGCCTTCGGATTGGGGTCTCATTGAGCAATGCTTTCACAAGGCTTACAAGGTCAACCCCGAGGTCACGGCCGTAACCTCCGAGGTGGATTCCGGTGAGCACTACCTCTTGGTAGCCGACTTCAGCCAGCTTTCGGACTTCCTCCACGATATCTGGGATGGGTCGGCTTCTCTCCCGTCCCCTTGCTACCCGGATTATGCAGTAAGTGCAGAAGTTGTTGCACCCATCTTGGACTTTGACGAAAGCCCTGGTAGCTCCTGGGGATGGAGGTAAAGGAAGAGCATGAGGGGCTCTTGCCCCAGTCAGTATTTGGGGGATGAATTCTTTCTCGGCATTCTTCACCACCAAGCTAACCCCTTCAATGGAAGAGGCTTCCTCGGGGGCGATTTCGGCGTAACAGCCAGTGACCACTATCTTGGCCTTTGGGTTCAGGCGATGCATCCTCCTTATTAGCTGACGGGATTTGTGGGAAGCGGTCCCGGTCACGGTGCAGGTGTTTATCACAATGAAATCGGCTTCCTGCGGAGAAGAAGCAAGCCCGTGCCCCAGAGCTACGATTTCCCTCTCCCAGGCTTCTTGCTCACTCCTATTGGCCTTACAACCGAGGAAAGTGAAATAAACCTTCATCTACCTCCGAATTCTCTTGACGAACCGCTCAATTCTCTCCAGTGCCTCCTCTATCTTCTCGTAAGCAGTGGCGTAGGAGCAGCGGACAAAGCCTTCTCCGCATTCCCCGAAAGCGTTCCCTGGCACTACGGCCACTTTCTCTTCGTAGAGGAGCTTTTCTGAGAATTCTTCCGAGCTCAAGCCGGTGGATTTTATGGAGGGGAAAGCATAGAAAGCCCCCTTTGGCTCAAAGCACTCAAGCCCGATATCGTTGAGCCCTTTGACAATCAAGCGGCGGCGCCGGTCGTACTCCGCCACCATCTTCTGCACGTATTCCTCGCCGCAGCGGAGGGCTTCAAGAGCTGCCATTTGGGCCGTTGTGGGGGCACACATTATGGCATACTGGTGCACCTTGCGTATCTGAGCCATGATGCTTGCCGGGGCACACACGTAACCTATCCGCCATCCGGTCATGGCATAGGATTTGGAAAAGCCTCCAAGAAGCACTGTCCTCTCCTTCATCCCTGGCAAGGAGGCAAAGCAGGTGTGTTCAACCCCATAGACCAAGCGGTCATAAATTTCATCGGAAATTACCAAGAGGTCATATTTTTCCGCCAGGGCAGCGATTTCGGCCAATTTCTCTCGGCCCATCACTGCCCCCGTTGGGTTATTGGGGTAACCTAAGAGGATGGCTTTGGTTCGGGGTGTAATCTTTGGCTCAATCTGGGAAGCCGATACTTCAAAGTTATCCTCAAGCTTTGCCGATACCACTACCGGTACCCCACCGGCGAAGATTACCGCCGGCTTGTAGGCCACAAAGCATGGCTCTACTACAATGACTTCTTCCCCTGGCTCCACTGTAGCCAATAGGGAAATGTGTAGCGCCTCCGATACTCCTACCGTTATCAAAATTTCGGTCTCGGGGTCATAGCTTACTCCGTAGAGTTTCTCCAAATGTTGGGATAGGGCCTGTCTCAATTCAAGGATTCCGGAATTGGAAGTGTAGTGGGTCTCGCCCCGACGCAGGGAAGCTATCCCGGCCTCAATTATAGGCTCTGGCGTCACAAAATCGGGCTCCCCTATCCCCAGGGAAATGACATCTTTCATGGTAGCGGCAATGTCAAAGAAACGCCTTATCCCCGAAGGAGGTATTTCCCTTATCCGCTTAGAGGTGAATTCCCTCATGGCTTACCCTCCTTTGTTGGAAAGTTTGGAAGAATAGTTCGTTCAAGAACTCACGCAAAGGCTTCACGTTCTCCGGAGCAGTCTCCGCATGCAAGATTAGGGTGCGGATTTTATCCCCTTCCCAGGCGTAGATTGTGTAGGTGAAGCCATCGGGTACTGGTTTGCCCAATTCTTGGCCCAAGAGTGGGCGGATTTGCCGCAAGGCCTCTGTTACTGCCTTTGCCTCCACTTTAGCGCGAACGTGTTGGTTAAGCTTGCGGTCCAGGAATAAGGCAGTGCCGTCTTCGGCTAAAAGTACTTCCCGGACAAGCCCGGCTACTCCTCCCATAAGCTGTGCTCTCAAGACCACGCCTTTGGGCAAGCCTTCAACCTCTTGGGTCCTCTTTACCTCCAGGTAGGGCAGGCCATTTGGGTTGACTTTCACTTCAGCTTCCAAAAGTAGTAGCCTATCGGTATCTTTTGGGGAAAGGCCGGGGTTTTCCCAGTGGGTTGCGTATATAGCGCCGGTGATGTCGGCGAAGGCTACATCGCTTCTGGTCACTGGTGGGCCGCTCCCTGTCTCTCCGAAGACGTCAAACCAGCGATAATAGGCCAGTATCTTGACGCTTTTACCTTCCCAGGCCTTGGGGTTTCTTAGAATTTCCCCAATGGGCGTTATCCCGTTCCAAAGCGAAGGCTCCGGCGTTCCCCTAACGCACGAGATGGCCAAGAAAATGAGGGCAATCGGCCTAAATTTCCTTAACAAACCATTCATCGTATTCCTCCCAATAAAGCAATGAGAAACGTTTGCCATCGGCTTTGACCCGAAACAGAGGGCCTTCGGGAGTTAGGAAGGAGCTCTCCACTTCCTCTACCTCGCACCTTCTATCTCCTATGAAAAAGGCCTTAGGCTCCTGCGGGTATTTATAGCTTGAAAGGCATTCCACTTTACAGGCTTTCCAGCTCAAATGTCCCTACATTCACCTGAGAGGAATCGCCCACGTTTAGCTGTTGGTAAGCTCCTTGGTAAGTGACTTCGGAACCTATAAGGGAGAAAGCCAGGACGGCTCTCTCTATGTACGCCCCCTCGTTGATTATGGAATCCCGGATTATGGATTCCTCCACCACCACCTTTTCGGCTATGGAGACATAGGGGCCGATGATTGAACGGCTTATTCTAGCAGAGGGAGCGATGTAGACAGGCGGGATTATTATTGACTCCTGCGTTGCAGGATAGCTGCTCCCTATCTTTTCCAAGAGGTAGCGGTTTGTATCAAGCAAAGTTTCGGGTTTGCCGCAGTCCTTCCAGACCTTCACCGGCCGGGTGATGAAGCGGGCTCCTTGGTCTATCATGATTTGGAGGGCATCGGCCAGGTAGAATTCCCCTTTGAGCTGGATATTGCGTGCCATCTGCTCCTCAATGCATCTTATGAGCCAATCGGCATCTTTTATGTAGTAGAGGCCGATTACTGCCAGCTTGTTTTCCTTGGTAGTTGGCTTTTCTATAATCCTGGTCACGAATCCATCCTTAACCTCAGCTACTCCGAACCGCCTTGGGTCCTCAACCTCTTTCACAAAGAAAACCCCATCGGCCTCCAAATCCTCAAGCCCGGTAAGGTCTGCCTCAGCGATGGTATCGGAGTAAGTGATGAGGATGGGGCCGTGGAGGCATTCCTTTGCTAACCAGAGGGCATGGGATTGCCCTTTAAGCTCCTTCTGCTCAAAGTAGCTGGTCTTAGGCAGGCGGTAAGCGGACTCAATGTAATCTCGGATTTTATCCCCCAGGTGCCCTACGATGAACACATATTCTTCCACCTCAAGGCCTGAGAACTGGTCCAATATGTGGCCTATGATAGGCTTTCCGGCCACTACAACCAAGGGTTTAGGGCGGGTATGAGTATGCGGTCTGAGGCGTGTTCCGAGCCCTGCCAGTGGGATAACCACTTTCATCACCTTATCCTCCGCATGCGGATTGAGACCGGAAGAAGTATATAACATCTTTCCATGCCTGTCAAAGGCTTACCGCCTTCCAGCATCGTAGTAAACCGATTTGGTGGAGGCCTAAAAAGACATTATCCTTCCGAAACAGTCACCATCGGGTGGCTTGGGCCAGTTTCACCATTAGCAATGCGGAGGTATCCAAGGGCATGTCCAAAATTTGTGGGTGCCATCATTTTCCCACCCTCGTTTGCTGATAGTCTGCCA
>CAYOIS010000082.1:0-8950 GCA_964404055.1 uncultured Anaerolineae bacterium
GAATCAATTTGCCTATCCCGCTCCTTTGCGCTATAATATTTTTAACCCTTCTAAGGAGGTGAAAAAATGCGAAGCTTCAGACGCTGGGCTTTGCCCCTTATAGTTTTAGCGTTCCTTTTAGGAGCTTGCGCTACCCCAGTTCCACCTACGCCGACACCAACCCCTATTCCACCTACGCCCACACCAACACCTATTCCACCCACGCCCACACCAACCCCTAAGAAAATTATAGTAGCCACTGATGCTACCTGGCCCCCGGCAGAGTTTATAGATGAGGCAACAAAGGAAATCGTGGGCTTTGACATTGACCTCATGAAAGCTATAGCCAAAGAGGTAGGCCTGGAGGTGGAGTTCAAGAACGTAGCCTGGGATGGAATCTTCGCTGGCCTTGAAGCCGGAGAATACGACGCTATTATCTCTTCTGTAACCATAACCGATGAGCGCAAACAGAAATACGATTTCTCCGACCCCTACTTTAACGCCGGCCAGCTAATAGCCGTTCGCATTGACAACCAGGATATAAAGGGTCCAGCTGACCTCAAAGGCAAAGTGGCCGGAGCTCAAATCGGCACCACCGGAGCCTTTGAGATTCAGAAAATTGAAGGGGCCACGCTTAAAGAATACGACACCATTGACCTTGCCTTCATGGACCTAATGGAAGGCCGCATTGATGCTGTGGTGGCCGATAGCCCCTTGACCATGGCCTTCGTTGCCAAATACCCGGATAAGATCAAGTGGGTGGGCGAGCCCTTCACCGAGGAATACTACGGCATCGTGGTTAAGAAGGGCAACAAGGAGCTACTGGACCTCATCAACAAAGGGCTTAAGGCTGTAAAAGAGAAGGGCATCCTAGATGAGCTGATGAAGAAGTGGTACGGAGCAAAGTAAAGCGAGCAATTCCTCGCTTTAAAACAAATGCAAGGAGGTAAAAATGAAAGGTTACAGGTTGTTAGGCTTTGTAACAGTGGTAGCACTGGCTTTAGCAATGCTGGCCAGCTGTGCTACCCCAACCCCTACACCGACGCCAGTGCCTCCTACCCCTACACCCGTTCCACCCACTCCCACGCCTGTGCCCCCAACCCCAACACCTAAGCCCGCTGTCCCTCCACCGAATCCAGAAGCTAAAAGCCTCTTCCGCTACATTGAGAAAATAGATGACTACACTGTCAAGTTTTACCTGAACCGAATGGATGTGGCTTTCCTCCAGAAGATGGCCTTCAACGCCTTCGGAATTGCCAGCCCTGAGAACGTGAAGAAGTTCGGTGGAGGCGGCGACCTCTTCAAGAACCCGGTGGGCACTGGCCCCTACAAGTTCGTGGAGTGGAAGCCAGAGGACCGAATCGTCCTGGAGCGCTTTGATGGCTACTGGGGCGAGAAGGCCAAGACCAAAACCATAGTATTCAGGGTTATAAAAGAGGCCACCGCTCGCTTCCTTGAGCTCCAGGCCGGAACCGTGGACGGCATTGATAACATGGCCCCTGATGACATCCCAGTAGCTCAGAAGGATCCAAACATCCAGGTCTTCTTCCGGCCCAAGTTCAACATCGGCTACCTGGGGATAAACCGAGCCCACAAACCGTTTGACGATGTCCGTGTCCGCCAGGCTGTAGGCTACGCCATTAACAAGAAAGCCATTGTGGAATCCTTCTACCCGCCTACGGCTGAAGTGGCCACCCAATTCATCCCACCCGGAATCTTCGGCCACTCCAAGGATGTGCCATCCTTTGAATACGACCCCGAAAAGGCCAAGAAGCTCCTGGCTGAGGCTGGCTACCCCAAGGGCTTCAAGACCACCTTGTGGGTTATGCCTGTCTCCCGCGGTTACTATCCAGTTCCCGACAAAATTGGAGAGGCAATCCAGGCTCAGCTCAAGGCCGTGGGGATTGACGCTGAAATCGTGACCTACGACTGGGGCACTTACTTGGACAAGGTGGCCGCCGGAGAGGCCGACCTCTTCATGCTGGGGTGGATGGCTGACTACGCTGATGCTACCAACTTCCTTGATGTCTTCTTCGGTAAAGGAGCCGACATGAGCTTCGGTGACCCCAATGACTTCCCCGAGCTCCTGAGCTTGCTGGACAAAGGAGCTTCAACCCTTGACCCCGTAGAGCGCCAGAAGATTTACGACGAAGCCAACAAGTTCATCTTTGAAAAAGCCATCGCCATCCCGATTGTCCACAACAGCTCCGCCATCGCTTACCGGAAGGAATGGACGGGCATCCACCCCGATCCATTCAGCAATGAAGCCCTTTGGCTGGTGGAAGCTCCGGGCAAGGATACCCTCATCTACGGTCGCAGCGGTGACTCGGTGGGCCTGGACTGCGCTGATGAAACCGACGGCGAATCCTTCTGGGTCTGCAAGCAAGTATTTGAGCAACTTGTGGCCTTCAAGCCCGGAACCACCGAGGTTATCCCCGGCCTCGCCGAGCGGTGGGAAGTCTCTCCCGATGGCCTGGAGTGGACCTTCTACCTGCGCAAGGGAGTGAAGTTCCACGATGGCACCGACTTCAATGCTGATGCCGTCATCTTCAACTTTGAACGCTGGTGGGACAAGGCTAACCCCTACCACAAGGGTCACACCGGTGACTTCTTCTACTGGTCCTACTTCTTCGGTGGTTTCAAGGGAGAGTAAGGCCAAAGGGTAATGAGAATATAGCCTGCAGTGGGGGGCTAAGCCCTGCCACTGCAGGCTTTTTGTTAATAGGAGAGACCATGATACGTTACATAGCTCAACGTTTGGTAATGCTTATACCCGTTCTTATCGGCATATCCATTGTGACTTTTTCCCTCTTACGCTTCATCCCTGGCGACCCAGCCAGGGTTATGTTAGGAGAGCACGCTACCGCCGAGCAAGTGGCTGAATTCCGCAAGAGGATGGGCCTTGATGACCCCTTGCCAGTCCAATACATCCGCTACCTGGGAAGGATAATACGCGGTGACCTTGGGAGGGCCATCCGCACCAATGAGCTTGTGACTACAGAGCTAGCTCAAAGGCTCCCGGCTACTGTAGAATTGACCTTGGGTGCAATGTTTGTAGCCTGCTTATTCGGGATAACCGCAGGGATAATCGCTGCCTATTACCACAATTCCCTTTTTGACCTTATCACAATGGTTGGGGCCCTCATTGGCGTATCAATGCCTGTATTCTGGCTCGGCCTCATCCTCATGTATGTCTTCGGCTTCAAACTAAAATGGCTTCCCCCATCCGGACGCATAACCCCCGGCATCCCAATGCCTACCATACCCGAAGTGTACAACATACACTTAACCGGGCCGGTGGGCGAGAAAGTAATGTGGTTCCTGAACTTTTTATCCAACTTCTACATCCTAAACAGCCTTGTGACCGGAAACTGGGTGGCCTTGGCAGACTGCTTAAAGCACCTCGTCTTGCCTTCCATCGCCCTCGGCACTATCCCCATGTCCATAATAGCCAGGATGACCCGCTCAAGCCTTCTGGAAGTCCTACACCAGGATTACATCCGGACGGCCAGAGCTAAGGGGCTGAGGGAAAGGGTCGTAGTCTTCCGCCACGCTCTCAAAAATGCTTTCCTCCCCGTAATAACGGTCATAGGCCTTGAGCTTGGTTACCTTCTGGCCGGGGCAATCCTCACTGAGACCATCTTCTCTTGGCCAGGAATGGGCAGACTTGTTGTGGACCGCATCCTGGCCAGAGATTACCCTGCGGTCCAAGGGAGTGTTTTGGTAATAGCTGTCCTCTTCGTCTTCATAAACCTGGCAGTGGACATTTCCTACGCTTACCTTGACCCCCGTATAAGGTACGAATAAGGAGGTGGCGCAAGTGGAAAGGAAGCTGCCAGCTCAAACGACCCTTTTCCAGGATGCCTTAAGGCGGCTCTTCCGCAACAAATTGGCAATAATAGGCATGGTGATTTTGGGAATTTTCGTCTTCTGCGCAATATTCGCCCCTTGGATTGCTCCTTATGACCCCATCGCTCAAAATGTCACGAGGCGTCGGGAACCCCCTTCTTGGGAACACCCATTCGGCTTGGACGAAGTGGGGAGGGACCTATTAAGCCGAGTAATTTACGGAGCGAGGGTCTCCCTTTACGTTGGAGTGGCCTCCGTTTCCCTGGCTATAATTGCTGGAACATTGATTGGAGCAATCTCGGGTTACGCCGGGGGCTGGATTGATAACGTGGTCATGCGGATTATGGACATAATGCTGGCTTTCCCAAGCCTCCTTTTGGCCATAGCCATAGTGGCTATCCTCGGCCCTGGACTTTTGAACATGCTCTATGCCATCGCCTTCGTCTCTATTCCGGCCTATGCTAGGATTATTAGGGCCTCGGTTCTGGCAGCCAAAGAGATGGATTACACCTTAGCCGCCAGAGCCATAGGTTGCTCCTCAAGCCGCATCCTCTTCCGCCACATAATGCCTAACTGCCTTACCCCAATCATAGTCCAGGGAACACTCGGAATAGCCACAGCAATCCTTGATGCCGCCGGCTTGAGCTTCCTTGGCCTCGGTGCTCAACCCCCTACACCTGAATGGGGCGCAATGCTTGGCCAAGGCAGGGGTTCTGTCTTCACGGCCCCTCACGTTGTCATATTCCCTGGCCTTGCTATAATGTTAAGCGTTCTGGGCTTCAATCTATTGGGTGATGGACTTAGAGATGCACTTGACCCAAGATTGAGGATGTAGGAGGATGGACCAATGAAAGAGATTGCTGTCATCGGAGCAGGATACGTCGGCCTCGTCACTGGAGCTTGTTTTGCCGACCTTGGAAACAAAGTTTGGTGCGTAGATGTGAACGAGGCCAAAATTGAAAGCCTTAAAAAAGGTAAAGTCCCATTCTTTGAGCCAGGCCTTGAAGAAATAGTCCGCCGAAACCTCAAAGCTGGCCGCCTTTTTTTCACCACATCTTACGCCGAAGCCCTCAAGAATGCCGAATTCATATTCATCGCCGTCAATACCCCGGAAGGCAGTGAAGGGGAAGCAGACCTCTCTTACGTAGAGGCAGCGGCCAAAGAAATAGCCAAACACCTTGACCATCCGGTGATAGTCGTAAACAAAAGCACTGTCCCTATCGGAACTGGAGATATTGTAGCAGAAATAATCCGTGAGAACATGGCCGACCCGTCCATACCCTTCTGGGTCGTCTCCAACCCCGAATTCTTGCGCGAAGGCTCTGCCGTCCACGACTTCATGAACCCCGACCGCATAGTCTTAGGCTCAACTAGCCGAGAGGCTGCTGAAAAAGTCGCCGAACTCTATGCCCCCCTCCAAGCGCCGGTAATCATAACCGATTTGCGCACTGCTGAAATGATAAAGTATGCCTCTAACGCCTTCTTAGCGACCAAAATATCCTTCATTAACGAAATCGCCAACATCTGCGAAGCCCTCGGAGCCGACGTAAAAGTTGTGGCTTGGGGAATGGGACTTGACCACAGAATAGGTTCCGAATTTCTGGGAGCAGGGATTGGCTGGGGTGGAAGCTGCTTTCCCAAGGACGTAAGGGCCTTGGCTTACATGGCTGCTACCCACGGTTGCCATCCCCAGCTCCTCCGCTCCGTCATTGAAATAAACCAGGACCAACGCCGCAGGCTTGTCCACAAACTCCGAAGCCTCTTGGGAGGAAGCCTCCGGAACAAAGTCATAGGAGTCCTTGGCCTCGCCTTCAAACCCAACACCGATGATATGCGTGAAGCCCCTTCCGTGGAGATAATCCACATGCTTCAGCACGAGGGAGCAAAGGTTAAAGCTTACGACCCCGCAGCCATGGAGAACGCTAAAGCCATCCTCAACGGCGTAGAGTTCAAAGAAGACCCCTACCAAGTAGCCGAAGGTGCTGATGCCCTAATCCTGGTTACTGAGTGGAACGAATTCAAACAGCTTGACATGGAGCGCATAAAAAACCTGATGCGCAACCCCATCCTTATGGACGGGCGCAACATCTACGACCCCGAAAAGATGAAGGCTTTGGGCTTCATATACCGTGGGATAGGGAGGGGATTTGACGGAGCTGGTGCTTCTGGCGGGAGTTGATTTAGTAGAGATAGAGCGGGTGGAAAGAGCTTGCCAGCGTTGGGGTGAAAGGTTTAAAACCAAAATTTTTACTCCGGAAGAACTAATGCTTTGCGATGGCCAAATCTCTTGCCTGGCAGCCCGATTTGCCGCCAAAGAAGCAGTTGCCAAAGCTCTCGGCACAGGCATAGGTCCCATAAGCTGGAAGGAAGTGGAAATCTTGGGAGATGACTCAGGGAAACCCTACCTAAGGCTTTACGGGAAAGCGTTGGCTAAAGCTCAGGAGCTTGGGATAAAGGGATGGAGCATAAGCTTGGCCCACTCCCAGGCCATGGCCATCGCTTTCGTGGTAGGCTGGACAAGATGAAAAAATTTTTCCCCATCCTCACCCTTTCCCTCCTGATAACCCTTTACATTTTAACCTTTGGCTATCTATCCATCGCCAGGCACTGGTCTTTCCAAACGGCTAAATTTGACATTGGAATCAACCACCAAGCCCTCTGGTCCACCCTCCACGGCCACCCCTTTCACCTGACTGAAGGCTCCTCCTTAGCTTACCATTTCACGCCCATATACTTTTTCCTTGCGCCTTTTTTGCTGATATGGGATAAAGCTGAAACCCTTTTGGCCCTTCAGACAATCATCTTTGCTTTGGGAGCAATTCCCCTCTTCCTCATAGCCCGAGACATCCTGAAAAACGACCTCTTAGCTTTGGCCTTTCCCCTGGCTTACCTGCTTTCCCCGGCCCTTCAAGCCGCGAACCTGGCTGATTTTCAGGCAGCCCCCTTAGCTGTGCCTTTTTCCCTTTTCGCCTGTTACTTTGCCCTCCGCCGCCAAGCACCTCTCTTCCTGACCTTCGCCATCCTTGCAATGTTAACTCGGGAGGACATGTTCTACTTAGCTTTACTTCTCGGGGCCTACTCGCTCTTCAAATGGTCCAGGCGGATGGGGATTTTCCTTATAACCTTAAGCCTAATCTATGCCGTTTGCGCCTTCGGCTTCATCATACCCAAGTATGCAAAGCAAGCCTTTGGGGAAAATTACCTTTTCATTGCCCGCTATCGGCACTTTCAAAGCTTGAGAGAAGCCATCGGCCTTATCCTGTCCAGAGGGCCAAGGTATGCCGCTTTCCTCTTAGCTCACTTCGGCTTCCTCTCACTCCTTGCCCCTGAAATCCTAATTTGGTCTACTCCTTTCTTCCTGCTCAACGTCTTGAGCAATTACCCAGCCACTTATTCCGGAGAACAGCACTAC
The DNA here is from genome assembly GCA_964404055.1 of uncultured Anaerolineae bacterium. Classification (GTDB taxonomy): domain Bacteria; phylum Chloroflexota; class Anaerolineae; order SpSt-600; family SpSt-600; genus SpSt-600. Next base: position 7,241 of record CAYOIS010000082.1, read on the forward strand.
TCTGCTATCTTCTTACCCTTCCTAACCCTGTCGGCCATCTTAGGGGTAGCCAAGCTAAAAGGGAAAGCCCGTCCAGTGCTATTAGCTTGGATGATTGCCCTATCCTTAGCCTTACATTTCCTCCGCGGTTTCACCCCTTTGTCCTGGAACTTCCCCTTGCCATCCATTCCCCCACACTATCGCTTGCTTTCCCAATTTACTTCCCTGATTCCACGGAATGCCCCGCTTGCCACCACCGTTGGCCTCTATCCCCACCTCTCCAACAGGCTTGAGCTTTATCCCTTACCCTCCACCGGTAACGCCGATTACGTCCTATTGGACGTCACTTCCATAACGGACATGCACCCTGTTGATTTCTACAAAAAGTTCCGTGAGCTGATGGAAAACGGGTTCGGGATAGTAAAGGCTTCTGATGGCTACATCTTGCTCAGCAAGGGCGAGGGCAAAAGAGAACTTCCGGATGAATTTTTTGACTTTGCCCGCGCAGTAAACCCTCAACCATCTTACCCCATTGAAGTTAATTTTGAAGGCAAATTGCTTTTCAAAGGATTGGATTTAATCCGCTTCAAAGAAGGCAAGCTCTTGTTTGTGCGGACTTATTGGCAACCCCTGGCCCCACTACCTGAAAATCTTGAAATCAAGCTTTTCATTTTAAATGAGGACGGAGAACCATTTGCAGGAACCCCCTTTCACCCGCTTCCAACTCTAATTTGGTATCCACCCCACAGGTGGAAAGCTGGTGAGACTGTAAAAGTGGACACCATACCCTGGGACCTCGGTCAATACTTTGTAGTAGCTTTGAAAGTTTCAGCTGGGGAAGATTGGAGGGTCAGAGATTTCAAAGCCAGTGGCCCGATTGTGCTTTTGTATGAGGACACATTAGTCCAAGTTGCAGCTTTCAGGCGTAGCTCAACCTTTCTCTGCCAGCTCACCCTACCCGAGCGGTGTCCTTACGAGCCAACCGGTACAGGGGACCTCTCCCCAGAATGGCCCGCTGAAGCTGATTTCGGTGGGGTAATTGCCCTCAAAGGGTACGACTTGAAGCCTGGGAAGCCTCTACGCCTTACCCTTTATTGGCAAGCTCTGGGCCCAATCCCTGAAGATTACTCGGTCTTTATCCACGTTCTGGATGAGGAAGGCCGCAAAATAACACAGAACGATGGCCCTCCCTTTTGGCTTACGAAAATGGGCACTACTTCTTGGGTCATAGGCCGCATCTACCGGGATGAACGGGTCTTGGAAGCCCCTGGCGATTGGGACAAGCTGGAGATAGGGCTTTATCGTTGGCAAGACCTTACCCGCCTTCCATTTGGCGAGCAAGGCGCCTTCATCATAAAGAGGGCTCAAGAAGACAAAAACCCTTAGTGTGGGAACTTGCTTTCTCAGAGCCAGCGCGTAGGCAAACTATATACTCGTTGACTTTTAAAGTGTGCCGCGAGAGGGGCCCAAAACTTGGCTGACCATCAGCCCACGAAAGTGGGGAATCACCTATAGCACCTTACGAATTAAAAGGGGTGTGTCCCAATTTCGTCGGGCATCTCCCCCTGGCCTTTCATGCCGGCTGGGGTCAGCATCTTTGGGCCTTTGGTTAAGGGGCAGCATAAGCTGACTTTGATTAAAAACTGGGGGTGTAGGAGACGCAGTCCCATCCCGGGGAGCTTAGAGAATATGCCCTCAAATAAAAACAAAGGGCAAGTTGCTAACTCTTAC
>CAYOIS010000083.1:0-8825 GCA_964404055.1 uncultured Anaerolineae bacterium
TATTTTCCACCCCCTTCGGGTTATTTCCGATAGGCGCAAAGATTTAAACCTCTGGCAATTCCGGAGGAGTTATGGTAAAATTGATACCGCAAATCTATGAGGGAGGCTAAGCTTGGTTGGTTCCATAAGGCTGGGTAAGGTTTTCGGGATACCAATCCTGGTCCATTACACCTGGTTCATAGTTTTCGCCCTCATTGCCCTTTCCCTTTCCACTCAATATTTCCCATCGCGCTACCCCGATTGGAGCCATTGGATGTACTGGGCTATGGGCATCGCAACCGGCTTGCTCCTCTTCATCTCCGTCCTCATCCATGAGCTTGCCCATAGCTTGCTCTCCATCTTCCAGGGGATACCGGTCCAACGCATTACCCTCTTCCTCTTCGGTGGAGTGGCCAGCATCTCTAAAGAGTCCACAACCCCCCTCGGAGAATTCCTGATGGCTTTAGCTGGGCCTGTGACCAGCTTGATAATAGCAGGAGGCTTCGGCTTCCTCTGGCTCGTGAGCCGTTTTGTCTTTAACATCCAAATCCTGGCCGCCTTAAGCTCTTACCTCGGAATCATAAACTTGAGCCTTGCCCTCTTCAACCTCATCCCCGGCTTCCCTCTGGACGGAGGGAGGCTCCTGCGCTCCTTCCTCTGGGGGGTCACTGGAAACTACCGAAAAGCCACTGAACTCGCTATAACAGCCGGAAGGGCTATAGCCTTTCTCTTCATCGTGGGAGGATTGGCTTGGGCCATTACCGGCCACTGGCTTGACGGAATATGGCTCGCTTTCATCGGTTGGTTCCTGGATAACGCTGCTGCACAAAGCTACAGGCAGATTATGAGCAAAGAAGCCCTCAGAGGAGTTAAAGTCCGAGAGCTCATGAGCCCAGAGTGCTCAATTGTCCCCGCTTCTACAACTTTAAACGACCTCGTCTACAACTACATCTTGCCCCACAGCACCCGCTGCTTCTTCGTCAAGGAGGGGGAAAGGCTTAAAGGCATGGTTACTCTCCACAACCTAAAATTAGTACCGCAAGCCAAATGGCCATCGGTAACCGTTGCGGAAATCACCATACCGCTGGAAAAACTCCTTAAAGTAAAGGCCGATGATGAGGCTCTGGATGCCCTTGAACTAATGGTTGAGAACGATGTGAACCAAATGCCAGTAGTGGAAGGAGAAGAAATCGTGGGACTAATCCGCCGCGACCACCTCCTCCAGTTCATCCGGACCAGACTGGAGCTGGGGATTTAAGTCTATGGTGGAAGTGGACATCTTTGACCTCTTGGAGCAGGGGCTGGTAAGCCAACCGACCTTCCACCGGGAACGCTGTTTGCGTTTCCGCTACTACTTGAACCGGTGCGACCTTTGCCTCAAATCTTGCCCCTTCGGTGCGATAAGAGAAAGCTTCTACCTTGAGCTGGATGAGGAGAAATGCACAGGCTGCGGGATTTGCTGGCAGGTCTGCCCAACCGAAGCTTGGGCTTTCACTAAAAGTCCGGAGAAAACTCTGAGGACCACCATCCTTTCCCTCAAAACCCCCACCCTGGAGCTTATCTGTCACCGGGCTGCCCAGGACAAAGTCTTGTCCCCGGCCTCTTTTGCCTTGAACGTAAAGCGATGTATCGCCTCCTTATCCCTGGCCTTAATCCTGGAAACAGCCCTTATAACCCCCCAAGGCCTTTGGCTCAACGATGAACCCTGTCCCCAGTGCCCAATGGGCTCCGCACAAAGCATCATAAAAGAGCAGGCTCTAAAGGCCAACCGAATCCTCAAAGCTTTCGGAAGGGAAGAAATTGTAGCGCTTAAATCCTCATTGCCCAATAGGAACGGCCTTTTGCCCCCCAAAGTTCTCCAGGGCGATGAGCCGCTCTTAGACCGAAGGGCTACTTTCTCCCTGCTTTACAGTGAACTTGCCGGCCTGATGAAGAAAGCGGTAGGCGAAAGCCTGGAGGGCCTCTTCGGCCAGTTAATCCCCCCGGAGGAAAGAGTACCCAAGCACTTACCCGAACCGCGCCTAAGGCTTGTGAGAACTTTGGCTCGCCTCGGAACCCCAAAGGATGAGGAAATCCCAATCTCCGAACTGCCTTTCGGGCTTGTGGAAGTGGATGACTCCTGCACAGCCTGCGGCCTCTGTGCCAGCCAGTGCCCAACGGGCGCCCTTATTTTCCTCCGCGACCAGGAAAGCTTCGCCCTTGACTTCGTCCCCTTGGCCTGTATAGGCTGCAAGGCTTGCGAGGGTAATTGCACTACGGGGGCAATAAAAGTCAAGCCTTACTTCTCCTTCCCCGCCCTCCTGCGCTCCCTTAGGCTAACCGTCTTCAAAGGTGAGCTTAAAACCTGCCGGCAGTGCGGTAAACCTTTCCGCCCGACCGAGGGGGAAGAAATTTGCCCATCCTGCCTTAAGCTTTACTACCCTCCGGGCGAATTGCCCGCTGGGTAAAACTTAAGCGAGGAGGTGTGCCATGAAACTCCTGTTGCTTTCTGCGGAAGAGGTACGCAAAGCCCTCCCCATGGCCGAAGCAATTGAGATTGTGAAAGGAGCTTTCGCTCAGCTCTCTACTGGGAAAGCCAATGTGCCTCTGAGGACTCAGCTTCCGGTAGAGAAGCATGAGGGAGTGACTTTGTTCATGCCCGCTTACCTTTCCGAAAGCGATGCCCTCGGAGCGAAGGTAGTCTCGGTCTTCCCCAGAAACCTGGAGAAGGGCTTACCCACAATCTTCGCTGTAGTCATCGTGGTTGATTCGGAGACCGGTTGCCCCGTAGCCATGATGGACGGCACTTACCTCACGGCTCTCCGGACAGGGGCGGCTTCCGGCGCAGCTACGGATTTGCTCGCCCGCAAGGATGCCAAAGTGGCCGCTATCTTCGGAGCTGGCGCCCAAGCCCGGACCCAACTCTTGGCCGTGTGCGAAGTCCGAAAAATTGAAAAAGTCTGGGTTTACGATATAGTCAGGGAAAGAGCTGAAGCCTACGCTGCCGAGATGAAAGGCCTTGGCCCCATCCCATCCGACATCAGGGTTGCCTCAACTCCAAAGGAAGCTGTCCAAGAAGCCGATGTCATATGCACAGCCACAACTTCCTCTACCCCAGTCTTCAACGGGGAAGACCTCAAGCCAGGAGTTCACATAAATGCTATCGGTGCTTTCACTCCGAAGATGCAAGAAGTAGATGAAGTAACCATCCGGCGGGCCAATAAAATCGTGGTGGACTCACGCTCCGCCTGCTTGGCCGAGGCTGGCGACCTCATCATCCCCATAAGCAAGGGGATTATCTCCGAGAGGGACATCTACGCTGAGCTTGGGGAGATTGCCGCCGGACTCAAGCCCGGCCGGGAAAGGGACGATGAAATCACTTACTTCAAGTCCGTAGGCAATGCTGTCCAAGATGTTTCGGTAGCCAAGAGGGTTCTGGAGAAAGCTCGCGAGCTTGGCCTTGGAAAAGAGGTGGAAATCTAAAGTCAGGGGGTTGCTTGGTGGAAAGGCTTAAGAAACTGGGCTTGGACTTCGCAGCAGCGTTTTTCCTCCTCTTACCCCTCCTCATCCTCCTCTGGCCTGTGGCCTTCGGCGGGAAGACATTGATCCCGGCCGATAACCTCTTCGCCTTTGAACCTTGGAAAAGCTTCGCCAAGGATTTGGGAGTATCAGTCCCTCACAACGAGCTCCTGAGCGACCTCATCCTGGAAAATTACGTTTGGAAGAAGTTCATCCTGGAGTGCATCCGGAGGCGGGAGCTTCCCCTTTGGAACCCCTACATCTTTACCGGGATGCCTTTCCTGGCCACAGGCCAGCATTCGGCGCTTTATCCCCTATCCATCATCTTTTACCTGATCCCTCTGCCCAAAGCTTACGGAATCTTCACCCTGCTTCAGCTTTGGCTGGCTGGGCTATCCATGTACTTCTTAGCCCGAGTTCTGGGGATAAGCCGCCTGGGGAGTATCGTGGCTTCTCTCGCCTATGAACTAAGCGGCTTCTTCGTGGTAAGCGTCGTCTTCCCGATGATAATAGCGGCAGCAGCCTGGCTTCCTGCCATCTTGGCCTGCATTGAGATAACCCTGCGTCGCCTCCAGGGTGGGAGAAAGTTGCCCATCCCCTCCGTAATATTGGGTTCAATCTTCATCGGCCTCCACTTCCTGGCCGGCCACCCCGAAATTTCCTACTACGTGGCAATGGTGGCTGCCTACTTTGCTCTGGCAAGGGTCCTGGCCTTTTACCTCAAAGCGCGCCATGGCTCTTTCCTTGCCAAATCCGTATTGGCCCTGGGAGCAATGGCCGCCATCGGCATAGGCTTGGGGGCAATCCAGCTCATCCCGCTTTACGAAGTAGTAAAGGAGAACTTCAGGCAGGGTATGGTAACCCTGAAAGATGTTCTGGGATGGGCTTACCCCATCCGCCAAGTGTTCACCTTCCTAATCCCCGACTTCTTCGGCAACCCCGCTCACCATGCTTACTTTGACCTTGCAGCCAGGAAGTGGCTTCCGGTTACAGTCAACTACCGAGGGGAGCCGATAAGCTTCATCTTCTGGGGGATAAAGAACTACGTGGAAGCCGGAAGCTACATGGGCCTTCTTAGCTTGGCCCTGGCTCTGGCCGGAGCTTTCCTGGGCAAGGACCGATGGATAAAGTGGACTTTCGCTCTACTGGCGGTTCTCTCCTTGCTTTTCGCCTTCGGTACCCCGCTCTACGCCTTGCTCTACTACTTCCTCCCAGGCTACAATCAGCTCCATTCCCCCTTCCGCTGGGTCTTCCCCTACACCTTAAGCGTAGCAATATTGGCCGGAATTGGGGCCGATGAGAGGGAAAAGCTCAAGACCCTTATCCCTACCCTAATAGCCCTAACAGGCTTGGCCGGAATCCTCTTCTGCCTTGTCTCCTTCCTCAACCCTACTCCCTTCTTCTCCCTGGCCGAACGCTTCCTGGCCTACTCTGAGCTAGCCCAAGGAGCTTTCGCCAATGGGAAGATGTTCTTCTCTTACGAGTGGTGGAACCTCTTGCGTTTTTCCGTCTTCCTCACCTTGGCAGGATTGGCTCTGTTGGCCGGCAGAGGCCGCCTCAAAACCCTTATCCCAGCTGTAATCGCTGCCGACCTCCTCTGTGCTTGGTGGGGGTTCAACCCTGCTTCCGACCCTGCATTGCTCAACTTTACCCCGCCGGTGGTCAATTTCCTCAAGAGCGACCCCGAACTTTACCGCATAACTTCCTTCAACCTTCCGGGAGAGAAAACCTTCTGGCCCAACGTGGGAATGCTCTTCGGAATCCAGGACGTAAGGGGCTACGATTCCGTAATCCCCAAGCAATACGCTGAATTCATGCAGCTACTTTCCCCCCAGTGGGACCTGCTCTACAATCGCATCTCCCCAATCTACGTCCCATTCCCCGAAGCCCTTGATTCTCCCCTCTTGGACCTCCTCAACGTCAAGTACGTGCTTACAACCCAGGAGATAGAAAATCCCGGCTACACCCTTGTTTACAATGGCGAAGTGCGCGTCTACCGCAATGATGATTACCTGCCAAGAGCTTTCGTCACCACCTGCGCCTCGGCTGTTGAGGAGGAAAAGCTTACCGATGCTTTGAAAGGACTGCACTCGCCAAGATGCGTAGTATTGGAAAAGGGCTCGCAGCCCTGGCAGTATGGCCCCTCAGACCCACCATTGCCCGAATCTGGCCAGGCCGGTAAAGCCGAAATCATCTCCTACTCCCCAACCCAGGTGGTAATCTCTGCCACCCTCCCATCACCGAGCGTGCTCGTCCTTGCCGATGCCTTCTTCCCAGGCTGGAAAGCTTACGATGGAGAGCGAGAGCTAAAGCTATACCGTGCTTACGGCAATTTCCGGGCTGTGATTTTGGAGGAGGGCTCCCACCTGGTCCGCTTCAAATACAGCCCGATGTCTTTCAAACTCGGCCTTTTCACCACTTTCATAGCCTCCAGCGTTCTCCTCTTTCTATTCGGATACTGGCTTTGGCGCCGGATTTACCGGGAAGAGGATGAAACGACCCTGAGCCGGGTCGCTAAGAACACTTTCATCCCGATGGGGCTGGCCTTTGTCAATAAGTTGATTGACATGGCCTTTGCCATGCTCATGCTCCGAATCCTGGCCCCAGAAGGAGCAGGCCGCTACCAGTTCGCCGTAATCTTCATCGGTTACTTTGAAATCTTGACCCGCTTTGGCCTTGGCATCTTGCTCACCCGCGAAGTGGCTAAAGACAAATCTCAGGCCAACCGCTACATCACGAATGTAACCATTCTGAGGACATTGCTCTGGCTTTCTTCCTGGCCCCTCATGGCCTTAATCCTCTTCCTTTATGTCCGTTACGCTGGCTTAACCGTTGATACCGCTTTCACCGTTGGCCTATTCAGCCTGGCTCTCTTCTTCAGCCTTCTATCAGATGTTGTTAGCTCTACTTTCATGGCCTGGGAAAAGATGGAGTATCCGGCTTGGATAACTTCCGTGACCACGTTACTGAGGGTTACTTTGGGGACGATAGCCCTCCTGGCGGGCTTCGGGTATGTGGGGCTGGCTGGGGTTTCAGTGATAGCCAACGTAGTCACTTTTGCCATCCTTTTCTACCTCATGGCCACCAAGCTCCTTCTTCCCCGCTTTGAGCCCGATTTCTCTTTGCTCAAGGGGATGTTGGGGCCAGCTTTCCCCCTCATGATAAACCACTTCCTGGCTACGGTCTTCTTCAGGATAGACGTGCTCATCCTTCAGCCTCTCAAAGGGGACGCGGCTGTAGGTTACTACAGCGCAGCTTACAGGTACATAGACGGCCTCAACATAATCCCATCCTATTTCACCGTAGCCCTCTTCCCCATGCTCTCCCGCTACGCCGAATCCGCCCGAGAGGAATTCATGCGGGTTTACAACACTGCCCTTCGGCTCCTTATCCTGGTGAGCATGCCTATAGCCGTGCTCTTCACCTTCACTGCACGGGAGCTAATCCTCATCCTTGGTGGCTCCGAATACCTCCCTCACTCCATGATTGCTCTCCAACTTCTTATCTGGTTCTTCCCCTTTAGCTGCATAAACAGCGTAACCCAGTATGTGCTCATTGCAATAAACCAGCAGCGCTTCCTGACCAAAGCCTTCCTCATCGGTGTAGCCTTCAACATCGCCGGGAACCTGCTCCTAATCCCCCGCTACAGCTACAAAGGTGCATCTGTGATAACCGTCTTTTCGGAACTGGCCCTCTTGGTTCCTTTCTACTACTGCGTCCGCAAGAACTTGGGGCCGATTCCTTGGAAGGAGCTATTCTGGCGTCCGACCCTGGCTTCAGGGGCAATGGCCCTTGCTTTCTGGGCCTTCCAAAAGGTAAACCTTGGGCTGGCCATTTCGGCCTCTTTGGTCATCTACCTGTCCTTGCTACTGGCGCTGGGAGCTTTTTCCAAGGAGGAATTGGAGAAAGTAGTAGGCGGATTCCGCCGCCGTCTGGCAAACGCCCGAAGGGCTTAAAAAGTCATTGCGAGGATGCAAAGCAATCTCCTCGCGGGGTTGGAAGTTTCTTCGCCCCTTTCGGGGGCTCGCAATGACGAAGTCAGCGCAGACCGACTCTATCCGAATGCCCTAAAGGGCTGATTTCAATCGCCGTGAAACTGAAATACTGCCTTCACCAAGCTCTTCCTTCCCTTCCCGGTAACCCACTCAAGTGCTTTCCGGTAATCCTGCGGGCGGAATTTGTGGGTCACCAAAGGCTTAAGGTCCACCTCCTTCCGAGCCATGAAATCCAGAGCTAAGCGGAAAGTGTGCAACCTCTTGCCCTGGTAATCCTCCACGGCGTAGGAATAAGTCCCGGCTATCTTCAGCTCTTTCAGCCATATGGGGGTCCAATCAACCCCGCCCGGAGTGGATGCTAACCCTACCAACACAACCTTCCCCCCAGTTCCGGTGAAGCGAAGGGCAAGCTCAATACTGGCCCTGGAGCCTACGCAATCAAAGGTAATGGCTGGGCCGGAGAGGGAAATGGGGCCACCCAGAAGAGGCTTGAGTGGCTTTGCCCCAATGGCCTGGACCAGCTCCTCGGTCTGGCCGAGCTTGACTAAAACATCGGCCCCGTAGCGGTGGGCCAGCTCGGCCTGGAAAGGATACTTGTAAAGCAGCACAATCCTGGCCCTGGAGCCCAAAGCCCTCAAGGCAGCCACAGTGCACAGCCCAATCGTCCCACCCCCTATGATGAGCACGGTATCGGAGTCCCTGGGGAAATTGTTCCAAACGGCGTGAATGGCTACGGCAAATGGCTCCACCAGCACCGCCTCTTCATCGCTGACCCCATCGGGCACTGGGTAGACCCTGGAACGATGGGCCACAAAGTATTCCCCCCAGCTTCCCCCTGTATCCTGGCAATTTCCTATGAGCAAACCTGGGGCGATATTTCCCTCGGTCACCCTATGGCATAGGTTTTCCCTCCCCTCCCGACACATAGGGCAACGGTCCAAAAAACCCCTAACCTCGCAAGAAAGCGTTGGGTCCACCACAACCCTTTGCCCGACTTCAACCTCCTCCACGCCTTTCCCCTTCTCCACCACTAACCCTACATTCTCATGCCCAAGGACAAACACTGGGGAAGATAAAGCCGAAAGCACTGGACTTGTATGCAAGGTTATGACCCCGATATCGCTCCCGCAAATCCCTCCGTACACAGTCTTGACCTTAACCCATTCCTGGGAGGGGAGAGATGGCTCCGGGAAGTCGCCGTACTGAAGGCAAGACAGAGAACTCCAATAAAACCGCTTATCCAGCCTGCCGAGGATTGTGGTGAGAACATAGCGGGGGATGCTGGCGATAAAATAAATTGCCCGCATGATAGCACCTCCTTAAAAGTAATAGCCACAATTATAAACCCAGCGA
>CAYOIS010000084.1:0-8785 GCA_964404055.1 uncultured Anaerolineae bacterium
GTGGAAGGCAGAAGGAGGCGGTAAATAGGCCCCCACTTGGCTTGAAAGTACTCCCTGGTTAAGACAAGGCAAACATGAAATGGCGAGAGGAGAACGCCGATGAAAGAGGCCCCAAAGGCAAAGGCTACCATGTTTAAGTGGGGAGCGCTTCCCATTAAGAACGGACCTAAGAGGGGGAAGGTAATCCCGATAGCCGCCCCCGTTACCCCGGTAAGAATGCCGGCGCTCATCGGGACTACGAAGACCATAAACGGAGGTGGGCAGTGTAAAGCCACCAAAGTCCTGTAGACGGCAGGGGCAACGTTGGCTACTTCTACCATCTTCTTGAACCCCATTATCCCCAGGATGAGGAGGATGTTCCTGAGGGAAAATCCACCTTTAAAGGCCCTCTTCACTTTTTCCACGCTTGCCCTATGCACGAGGATAATCAAAAATATCGCCAGGACAAGGAGGAGGAGAAGGTTTATCCCTAAGCCAATTGTCCCAACTATTACTAAAGCTACAGGCCAAAGAGCAACCCCCAAATCTTTCCAGGCAAGCTTTCTATCTTGAGCCGAGTTCACAGTGACAAGCTTGTGAGGGAGTTTCCTTAGCAAGACCAAGGCTCCAGCCAAGATAGCACCAGCAGTAAAGGGGGCCTGGGCCATTAAAAGGGTCCTTACCGGGATTCCAGTTATGGAAGAGGCGATGAGGACAGCGGGGAATAGGGGGACGATGTATTCCCAAAGGTGGCGGAACCAATAGTTGAAGAAAACCTTGTCCTCATTGCTCAAGGGCAAATCCTTGGTAGCGGTGTCCACCATTGGGGCCGAAAGTAGAGCCCCTCCCGGCATCGGCAAGAGGCCGAGGATGGCTGGTGGTATCGGGATGCTCAAGCGGCGGTCGGGTAGAAGCACGCTTAAGGATTTTACGAGCTTATCCAAGCTTCCCACTTCCTTCAGAAGTTCCACCATCGTAGTGATGAAGAGGACCGCTCCCAGAAGTTCCAAAGTGCTGCGGGAGGTGACCTCTTGGATGAAGGCGCTGCCCCATTCGGGCAATGGCCTCCCCGATAAAGCACCCAATGCCAAAGCTCCGGAGAAAATAACAAGGCCCACGTCCCACTGGCGGAACAGAAAGTATAGCATTAAACCGAGTATAACCAAGAGTTTGGCCAAAATGAAAGCGTCGCTCACGTTAAACCCCCAACTTTTAGCATTATGGACTGAAGTTCGTGCAGTGCGATTCTGGAGGTAAGGTCCAGGCTCAGAGGGGTGACCGAGACTATTTTCTCAACTTCTACAGCGTAGATGTCCGAATCGGGCTCAAGGGTTTCAAGGTCAAAGCGGATTTCGTAATCCATGCGGGCTTTGTCTTCCAAGGAACGGCGAGGGCGTGGCTTAGGGTAATGGTGACGTTGGCGGGAAAGCCTTGTGACCCGCCAAGGGGTATCCGGCGTTGCCCCCTCAGGGATGTCCACCTTGAGGACGTCCACATCGGGCAGATGGGGCATGTTTAGCATTATCTGGGCAAAAAGTTTAGTGAAGTGTGTTGCAGCGGTAAAGTCTACGGCCAGATAGGGGTTCAGTTGATACTCTTTTGGCACCTTGAGGGATACAGCCAGGGCTTTTATCCCCAGGTTAGCGGCTTCAAGGGCTGCCCCTATGGTGCCCGATAGGGTTATGACTGTGCCCAAGTTCTCTCCATAGTTTATCCCAGCCACAACTAAATCCGGAAGGCGGGGGCAAATTTCCAAGGCGCCGTGAAGCACAGCTTGGGCTGGGGAACCGAATAGGGAAAAGGCGGGGACAGGCCGCCCTTTAACCGAAAATTCTTCGCGGTAGAGTGAGCCATCGTGTTGAGGTGAAAGGGAACGGCCTGTCCCCGTCTGCTGCTCCTTGGGGGCTACTATCACCAGCTCCCCAAGGTCTACCAAGGCCTCGGCTGCGGCTCTGAGGCCCAGGGAATAAAAGCCATCGTCATTGGTCAGAAGGATTAGAGGTTCAGCCAAATTTACCGCCTTTTACCCCTCGCTCAAAGCTTTGATTATTTCCCGGCAGAAGGCCGGGAGGTCCGCTGGCATCCTGGAGGTGATTAGGTTGCCGTCTCTCACCACTTCTTGGTCCACGTATTTTGCGCCGGCGTTTATCACGTCGTCCTTTATGGCGAAGAAGCAGGTGGCTGTGCGTCCTTTGAGGATTCCGGCCGAAACCAAGACCCAAGGGCCATGACAAATGGAGGCCACCACTTTCCCCTTCTCAAAAGCCTCGCGCACGAAGCGGAGGACAGCTTCGTATCGGCGCATCCTATCGGGGGCGTAGCCTCCTGGGACGATAACGGCATCAAAGTCATCGGCTCGGACCTGGTCGGCGGAAAGGTCCACCTGGACCGGAAGGCCGTGTTTGCCAGTGTACTGGTTGGCGGAGCCGGTTCCGATCACCTTGACTTCAGCACCCTCTTCTTTCATCCGCAGAAGGGGATACCAAAGCTCCAGGTCCTCGTAAATGTCTTCGGCCAGTATGGCTATCCGCTTCCCCTTGAGCTTCATATCTCCCCCCTTAGAATTCCACTGGTTTAACTACATAGCGGCCATTTTCTTCGGCGAGCCGCCCGGCAGGGAAGAAGGGGTCGTGCTCAAAGAAGAGGATAACGCCTTCTTCCGCTGCCCATTGCTGGATCTTGCGCCTTGTCTCTATGGTTTCCAGAGGCTCCACATCAAAAGCTGGTATCCAGGCTAACCTCTCCATGTTTATGGCCCATGGGGCCAGGTCGCCGAGGAACATGGCTTTTTCCCCCTGGCTTTCTATGAGGATGCTCTGGTGGGCTCTCGTGTGGCCTCTGGTGACAATGCACCGGACTTCAGAGGTTACTTTTGTATCTCCGTAGAGGAGCCGCACTCTTCCTCTTTCCCAAAGGGGCATGAAGTTTTGAGCAAGGTAAGTGGCACGGGTGCGCTCGTTGGGGAAAGCAGCATCGGCCCACTCAAGCCTCTGGATCCAGTACTCAGCTTTGGGGAAAGTGGGAGCTATCTCCCCCTCCAAAGCCACAGTGTTTCCTCCGCAGTGGTCCGAATGGAGGTGGGTGTTTATCACGATGTCAATGTCCTCCGGGGAGAAGCCGAGCTTCTCCAAGCTTTTGAGCAGTCTCCTTTCTTCGTATAGGGCAAAGATTTCCCTCTCTTTTGGGCTGAGCTTATCACCCATTCCGGTGTCTACCAAGATGCGTTTCCCCTCGGAGATTATGAGCAGGCAGTTCAAGCTCATTGGGACGCGGTTCAGTTCATCAGGGGTTATGATTTTTTCCCACAGGACTTTGGGCACGAGCCCGAAGACAGCTCCCCCATCCATCCGGAAAGAGCCATCGCTTACGATGTAAACTTCAACATTTCCTATGCGCATGGCTTTTCCCCGGCAAGTTTTAAAAGTTTTTCCCAAGCTTCATCAACATTGCGCTGTATTATTTCAATTTGTTCCTCGGTGAGGTGGCGGAAGCGCCCTTGCAGCTCAAGGTATTCCTTTACTGGTACGAATTTTTCCGGCCAGACGGTAATCCGCCACTTTTCCCCATGCTCTACTTCCAGAAGGGGGAAGACTTTGCTCTGGACGGCAAGGCGAGTGAGCTTAATTGAGTCCTTTGATTCTGCCCGCCACCCCGGAGGGCAAGGGGAGAAGATGTGGATGAACTTTGTGCCCTTTATACCCTTGGCTTTGCGGAACTTCATTATCAGGTCATCCGGATAGCCTATGGTAGCAGTAGCAGCGTAGGGGATGCGGTGGGCAGCCATTATGGCTATGATGTCCTTCTTTGGCTCTTCCTTCGGCCTATCGGCTGGGGTGGTTGTGGTCCAAGCAAGCCAAGGGGTGGCGGAGGAGCGCTGGATTCCGGTGTTCATGTAAGCTTCGTTATCGTAGCAGACGTAGATGAAGTTCTCGTTTCGTTCGGCAGCGCCGGATAAGGCCTGGAGGCCGATGTCAAATGTGCCACCATCGCCAGCCCAAGCCATGACAGTCACATCCTCTTTGCCCAAAGCTTTCAAAGCTGCGGCAACTCCGGAAGAGAGGGAGCCAGCCGTCTCAAAAGCGGTGTGGAAGAGTGGAACATCAAGGGATGAATAGGGGAACGGGCCAGCTATTATTGACCAACAGCAGGCTGGTATCACTACGATGGTGTTCTTTCCCAAAGCTTTGAGGGCAAGGCGCATGGCTAAAGAGGCCCCACAGCCAGGACAAGCCATATGCCCCGGCTTGAGGAGTTCCTCTTCAGGCAATTTGTAGTTTGGCTCCAACCTCGGGCGAGGGTAAGCTTCCATCTCTTCCTCCTTTACCTCTTAAGGTCAATCCAGATTGTTTCTTCCTCCGGGTAATCGCGGGAAAAGGTGTAATTGAGCACCTTTTCCACGGTTGCGGGGGTTATATCCCTGCCACCAAGTCCAGCTATGAAGGAGAAGAGAACTGGACGGTGGGGGCTATTGTAAAGGGCCGATTTTATCTCTTGAGCGAAAATCCCGCCGTGCCCGAAGGAAATGTTGCGGTCAATAACTGCTACTTTCTCGGCTCCTTCAAGGGCTTTGCGCACTTCTTGGATTGGGAAAGGTCGGAATAGCCTCACTTTAAGCAAGCTGACCTTCCGGCCTTGTTCCCTCCATTGGTCAATGACATCGCGGGCTGTGCTGGTCACGGTTCCGGAAGTCACAAGGATTACCTCGGCTTCATCCTGAGGGTATTTTTCCAGGAGGCCATACGACCGGCCAAAAAGCTCACCATATTCCCTATCGGCTTCTTTGGCTACCTCAACGGCTTTTTGGTGAGCCTCCTGGATTTTGTAGCGCAGTTCGGTCCAGTCAGCTGGGAAGACAAGTCCACCGAAAGCTCTGGGGTCATCAACGTCCAGCTTGTACTGAGGTTGATAGGGCGGAAGGTACTCATCCACCATCTCCTGAGGAGGCACATCTACGATTTCAGAGGTGTGGGAGAGGACGAAGGCATCCAGCACAACCATAGCTGGGAGGGAGACCTTCTCAGCTGTCTTGTAAGCTTGGATTACGGTATCCAAAGCCTCCTGGTTGCTTTCTACGTAGAATTGCATCCAGCCCGTATCGCGCTGAGAGAGGGAATCGTTCTGTTCAGTCCATATGCTCCAGCCAGGGGCAACCGCTCTGTTGACGTTAGCCAGGACTATGGGGAGGCGAGCTCCCGCTGCCCAATGGATTATTTCGTGCATTAGAAGGAGGCCTTGGCCAGAGGTGGCCGTGAAGGCCCTTGCCCCGGTGGCTGATGCTCCCACGCACGCCGCCAGAGCCGAGTGCTCCGATTCCACTTTTATGAACTCAGCTTTAAGTTCCCCTCGGGCGCAGAAATCGGCCAAATATTCAATGATTGTCGTCTGAGGGGTTATGGGGTAAGCGGCTATGACTTGAACCCTTGATAGCTTAGCGCCATAAGCTACAGCTTTATTTCCTGTCATTACTTCTTTCATTTTCAGCCTCCATAGCTCAGAAATTTCGCCCTGCTCACTCCTTCGCTTCCTTCATAAAGCCGAACTCTTCCTTAAGCGATAGGGCATTGCGAGGGCATTCGCTCACGCACACTCCACAGCCTTTGCAGTAATCGTAGTCTATCTCATACCCGAAAGCTTCGCCTCCTTTGCGGCTTATGGCCCGGTCAGGACAGAAGATTAGGCAATTATCGCACATGACGCACGTCCCACAGGCGAAGCATCTTTTGGCTTCCTTGATGGCTTCATCTACATCAAGGCCAAGGTTTACTTCTTCAAAGGAGGAGCGCCGCTTTTCAATTGGGATGAGCTTAGGGGGCAGAGGCTCTTCCCAGCGGTAGTAGGCGAGGTTGAGGTCTTCAAAGCGCACAATCGTTTCAGACACAGGCCTCAGGACGGCGTAAACGTTCCTTTCCAGCGGAGGGAATCCTTCCAAAGCTTCTCCCCTCAAGAACCGGTCTATAGCCAAGGCTGCCCTCTTACCCGAACCTATGGCATGGGTCACTGTACCGAATCCGGTGGCGACGTCTCCGCCGGCGAAGATGCGAGGGCCGGCCAGGGTGGAAAGCTCGGTCTTTATACGGCCTTTCTCCACCCTCAGCTCTTCAATTCCGTCCAGGAAGCTCAAGTCTGCCTCTTGGCCTATGGCCGGAATCACATAATCCACGTCAACGGTATATTCAGAGCCAGGGATGGGAACGGGGCGAGGGCGACCGGAGGAATCGGGCTCGCCCAGGCGCATCTTGATGAAGCGCACTGCAGAAGCTCGACCATTGGAGGATATTATCTCCACCGGTGCTGTTAGGAATTCCATTCGGATTCCTTCCTCTTCAGCTTCTTCTATTTCGGCCGGGATGGCCGGCATTTCTTCCCTGGTCCGGCGGTAGTAGATGGTCACATCGGCTCCGAGGCGGAGGGCAGAGCGAGCTGCATCCATAGCCGAGTTCCCCCCGCCAATCACAGCCACTTTCTTCCCGGCCAAAGCCTTTAAAGCACCAGGCCCTTCAAGGTTCAGGGTCTTGAGGAATTCCAAGGCTGGTATAACCCCTTCGGAATTTTCCCCAGGCACTTCAAGCCCTCGGTTCTTGGAAAAGCCTACGGCCAAGAAAATTGCGGCATAATCCCTAAGTTCGCCCCAAGATAGGTTTCCTCCCAGCTTCATTCCAGTGCGTATTTCCACCCCCAAGGCTTCAATGAGGGCAATTTCCCGCATCAGTACTTCTTTTGGCAGGCGGTAATCGGGTATGCCGTAGCGCATCAAGCCTCCGGGTTCGGGCAAGGCTTCAAAGACTGTAACCCTGTAGCCTTTGCGGGCCAGGTGGTAAGCGCAGGATAGGCCAGCAGGTCCTGAGCCTATGATTGCAACCTTGGGGCCTTCAGGTTTGGAGGTAACTTTTGGAGCTTTTTCTTCTACGATATCAGCTACAAAGCGCTCCAAACGGTGTATAGAGATTGCTCCACCGTAGTAGTTGCGGTTGCATTCAACCTCGCAAGGGTGAGGGCAAACCCGGCCGGTAACGGCTGGGAAGGGGTTTTCAAAGCGTATCACTTCCCAAGCTTCAAGGAACCTCCTTTGCGCAATCAAGCCCAAGTATACGGGGATATCTTCGCCGGAAGGGCAATTGAAGGTGCAAGGAGCCCTTTTATCTTCATAAACTGGCCGAAGGTAGCGCCATCCGCCTGTCTTGTTGTACAGGGTATCGGCCAGCGAGACTGCGACCGGGGGTACTTCTTCAACTTTACGGAAGGTTATGATTTTGCCTTTCTCAGCCATTGGGGCCTCCTTTAGAAGATTACTTTCTCAAAAGCTTCCCGGGCTGCGGCAACGTTATCTTCGGGTTTAAAAGGCACTGTTTTCCTTATCGCTTGAGCCAGTGAATCAAGGCTAACAATGCCGGTTATCCTGGAGAAAGCGCCCAAGATGGCGGTGTTAACAATGGGGGCAGTGGAAGTTCCCAAGCGGTGAGCTACAGCAATAGAGCTTGCGTTCACTGTGGCCACGCGGTAGCGAGGAAGAGAGGGCTGGAAAAATGAAGGGGGGTAAGGAGAATTTATCAGTACCCACCCCCCTGGCTTGAGGCCTTCGGTAACATTTACGGCTTCTATGAGGGTTGGGTCCAACACTATGATGTGGTCAGGGTTGTAAATTGAGTAACGGGCCCGGATAGGTTTATCCGATATCCGGGCGAAGGCCATAACGGGGGCTCCTCTCCTTTCTACCCCGAAGAGGGGGAAAGACTGGACGAATTTTCCCTCCAAGAAAGCGGCTGTTACTAAGACTTCCGAGGCCACAACTGCTCCCTGGCCTCCGCGGCCGTGTATGCGTATTTCAACCATGATTGCCTCCCTTTTTAAATGCGATAGGAGAAATCCTTTAAGCCGGCCTTAATTATATCCTCACACGCTCCAGAGGTCAAGGGGTAAGAAACCCCCCTTTTGTATTGGGGTTTTTTCCCTTAAAAAACGAAGGAGGAAACTATGCAGCAACCGGTAGTAGTGGAAGTCCTTTTTGCCCCTAAAGCTCTGTGGCAGAGGGCCTTGCTTGCAGTGAGCGGAAGTTTATTGATCGCCTTAATGGCTCAGGTTTCTATCCCTCTGTCTTTCACGCCTGTGCCGATTACAGGCCAAACATTTGGTGTTTTACTGATAGGGGCTTTATATGGGAGCCGCCAGGGAGCATTAAGCGTAGGGCTCTATTTGATTGAGGGTGCATTAGGCCTCCCAGTTTTCGCTGGTGGAGCTAAGGGTATAAATAGGTTATTGGGGCCAACCGGCGGGTATCTACTGGGCTTTATTGCCGCTGCATGGGTGGTGGGCTGGCTCTGCGAGCATGGCTGGGACCGACGAGTATCCACAGCAGCTCTGGCGATGGGGATCGGCAACACAGTCATTTACCTTTTCGGTCTGCCCTGGCTTGCCTGCTTCATAGAGCCAAAGAAGGTCTTAGTGGCAGGCCTTATCCCTTTCATCCCTGGCGACCTAATTAAACTCATGCTTGCGGCAACGGCTTTGCCCGCTGGATGGAAGTTGATCCGCCACATCCAAGGCTTAAATTTAGGTTATAAAGCCATTAAAAGGGGGTAATGCCGCGGCAGTGGTCAGCCCACTTCTTACTTTGAAGACTCCGTAGCCGCAACCAGCGCTTCCAGGTCGGCCCCCAGGGCTTCCAGTTCCCGGCCGTAGCAGGCCCAATCGTTCCGGCGGAGGCATTCCTGCGCCGCTCGGTAGTGGGAGAGGGCGGAGCGGGCCAGCGCGGCCACGTCGGCGGAGGCCGTGGGGGGCACGGTGGGCGGGGTCACGGGCGGCGCCGCCA